>NZ_JACCSO010000023.1 GCF_013812955.1 Nannocystis sp.
CCGGCAACCTGCGCGCGCACGCCGGGCAGCTCGCCTTCCCCGGCGGCAAGCCCGACCCCGGTGACCGCGACCTGCTCGAGACCGCGTTGCGTGAGGCCGAGGAAGAGGTCGCCTTGCCGCGCGCGCAGGTCGAGATCCTCGGCCGCCTCGAGCCCGTCCCGGTCCCCAGCGGCTTCATGGTCGTGCCCTTCGTCGGCGTCGTGCACGGTCCCTGGCAGCCGCGCATCCAGGACAGCGAGGTCAAGTCGATCCTCACCCCGACCCTGCTCGAGCTCAGCGACCCCGCCCTCTACAGCCTCACCGGCCATCACGAGTGGCGCGGCATCCACTACGCCCTGCACGAGTACCGCATCCACGTGCCGCCGCTGTGGGGCGCGACCGCACGCATGGTCTTCGACCTGCTCACGCGGATCGGCCGCGCACCCGACCTCGACGCGTCGCAGTGAGTTGCATGAGCGACGTGAGCGACACGAAAGATCTGGTCCTCACCCCGACGCTGCTCGCCGAGCTGGCCGCGCACGCCGAATCGGTCGGCCTGCTGCGCCTCGGCGCCGTCGACCTCGCCCACCCTGGCTTCCTCGCCGCCAATGCGGCGCTCGCACGCTTCCTCGACGCGGGCAAAGCCGGCGACATGGACTTTCTCCCGCGCACCCGCGCCGTCCGCCAGGACCCCGCGCAGATGCTACCCGGAGCGCGCAGCGTGCTGATCGCCGCTGTTCCTTATACCGGCGAGTCCGCGCCCGTCGCCCGCTACGCCCGCGGCCTCGATTATCACACAGTCGTCCACCAGCGCCTGATCGCCGTCGAGCGCCGCCTGCACGCGCTGCTGCCCGGCGTCGCCACCCTGATCTGCGTCGACACCAAGCCGCTGCAAGAGCGCAGCGTCGCCGCGCTCGCGGGCCTCGGCTTCATCGGCAAACACGGCTGCCTGATCGTGCCCGGCCTCGGCAGCTACGTGCTGCTCGGCGCGATCCTCTGCACCGCGATCCACCCCGCCGCCACGACCTCGACGACCCAGGGCCCGACCGGCCGGCCCTGGGACGCGTGCGGCAGCTGCACGCGCTGCCTCGACGCCTGCCCGACCGCCGCCTTCGACGGTCCCGGCGACCTCGACCCGCGCCGCTGCATCAGCTACCTGACGATCGAGCATCGTGGGCCCATCCCCGACGAGCTCGCCGCGCGCATGGGCGAGCGCATCGCCGGCTGCGACGTCTGCCAGGAGGTCTGCCCGTACAACGCCAGCGCCGCGCGCGAGCGCCGGGTCCCCGCCGCCGCCTGGATCGACCCGGCTCCGCGCGAGGTCCCCGACCTCGCGGGCATGGCCGCGATCAGCCCCTCGCAGTACCGCGCGCTGGTCCGCCATATGGCTCTGCGAAGGATCCCCCGCCGGCATATGCGGCGAAATGCCCTGCTCGCGCTCGGCAACCGCAGCGCCGGCCCCGACCCGCGTGAGCTGCACGCGCTCGCCCTCGGCCTCATCGACAAGGACCCGCAGGTCGTCGCCGCGGCCGATCGCGCCGCAGGGCGACGCGCCGCTCTCGAGTCCGCGCGCGCGCTCGCGGAGCAGCTGCAAGCGCGCATGCTCGCGGCCCCGGCCCCGGAGCCGCCCGACGAGGATCAATGATCCATCCCGGAACAACGTGACAGTTGGCGGGCTCGCGCATCGCCGAAATGATCTCGGATATGATGGCGGGTGATGCGCGCGCTCGTTCGACTCGCCACGGTCCTGCTCGTCACAGGCGCCTGTGCCCCGAACCCGTTCTTCAAGATCGCCAGCGAGGGCAACGACGGCGGCGCCAGCAGCGGCGATGACATCACCACCGGCGACGCGTCCACCGGCGACGGCAGCGCCGGCGAGACCGCCGCCCTCGTGCCTTGCGAGCCCTCCCCGGTCCAGCCGTTCGAGCAATGCGGGGCCCCGCTGTTTCCGTTCGCGCTGCCCAACATGGTGGGCGAGTCGATGTTCACCGATGTCCCCTGCGGCGCGAGCAGCGAGCATTACGTCAAGCGCACCAGCGCGAGCGAGCTTCAGGAGTGCCCCGAGGGCTGCGCGGGTGCGTGTGATCCTTCGAAGTCGCTGTCCGTGGTCGGTCTCAACGTCCTGGCGCAGATCGACGAGCTGTTGCCGCAGCCGGGCCAGTGCGCCCGGCTGTGGCATGTCAGCGCCGCCGGCTTCGGCGGCAGCTGCAAGAGCGTCGGTTATGGATTTTGGGACGTCGACGGCGACCAGCAGCTGCGCCTCGCCGCCAGCGCCGAGCTGAACCCGTTCGTGGGCCTCGCCGAGCTGCCGATCGACGTCAGGCACCTGCCGGCCAACAGCGCCCTGTGCGAGATCCCCAACATCACGCTCAGCGCCCCGTGCACGATCCAGAACGTCGAGACCTTGACCGTCAACCTCGGTCGCTGCGAGTTCGACGCCCCGCAGAACGCCGAGTGGACCGACATCCCCTTCGGCGGCCGCGACTACAAGTTCAGCAGCAGCTCGTACACCTGCCTCACCGAGGCGCTGCCGTTCTTCGGCTGGTACCTGCGCCGGGCCCAGCCCTGACGCTCAGCCGCTGCGGTCCGCGAGCCAGCGCAGCGTCGCCTCGCGCGCGGCCGCCAGCGCGGCGGGCCCGTGCTCGAGCCGAAACGGCGACACCCGCGGCAGCGTCGGGATCACCATCACCTTGCGCGACGGACCGAACGAGACGTCCGTCTGCACCTGTCCCTGCGTGCTGATGCGCCGCCACGGGCTGCGCGACACCAGGCGGTGCTGAAACACCCGCTCGTCGCTCGCCAGCGCGGTGTCGCCGTCCCGGTCTCCGACCCCGCCATCGACCAGCAGGCGGCCCTCGTGGCGGATCGGCCGGAACATCAGCGGCACCGTGCACGAGGCCTGGATCGCCGGGGCCAGGCGCCCGTGCTCGAGCACCCGCGTGCATCGACCCGCCAGCTCATAGACCACCGTCGCAAACGGCGTCGGGCAGTCCGCGACCTGGGCGACCCCGCGGGCGTCGAGCAGTCGGTGCAGCCGCGCCGCGAACTTGTCGCCGCGCAGCAGCCCGCCGAGCGGCAGCCCGGGATCCCAGAAGTCCGGCCGCCGCAACCCGATCAGCTCCTCCTCGATCTCCCGCGCCGTCATCCCGCTCGCCCACAACCCGCCGGCCAGCGCCCCCGCGCTCACGCCCACCACCCGCCGCGGCCGCGGCACATTCGCCTCCTCGAGCGCCCGCAACACCCCGGTGTGCGCGAAGAAGCCGAAGAAACCTGCCCCAAGAGCCAGGGTGTACGGCGCCGCCCCCAGCCACTCGTGATGCGTCATCGTCGCCACCCGGCGCAGTGTACACGTCCGCTACCCCACCCGGAGGTCACGGCGCGTGCGCGTACACCAGCGCGAGCAGGCGATAATTCGCGACCCACTCGTCGAGCAGCGAGCTGACCGGCGCTCGCGCCTCGCGGGCCGCCGAGAACAGGGCGGCGACGGCCAGCGCGGCCGCCAGGTACGCGTCCTCGGGGCCCTGCTCGGCCGCCAGGCCCCGCTGCACGAACGCGTTACGACGCCCGAGGTCGATCTCCCAGCCGGCGCCGGTCTCGGCGACGCGGCGCAGGCTCGCTGGTTGCCAGGACAGCAGCGCGGTGCCGACGGCCAGCGGGCGCGCGAGCGCCTGCCGGAGCACCGACTCGAGCCGCCGCGGTCCTGGTGGAGGCAGCCGCTCCAGCGGGTGGCGCTGCAGCGACGCGGCCAGGCGCTGCCCGAGGCGCTCGCCGCCCTGACCTGGCTTTGGGGACAGGAGGTCGGCGATCAACGCCGCCTGGCCGGCTGCGACCGCCGCCTGACAGCGCGCCACGAATTCACCGAGGCCCGCGTGCTGCGGTCCGCCCGGTCGATGCAGCCGGCGCTGCTCGAGCGCCTGCGCGACCACGATCCGGCACAGCCCGCGGATCTCCCCCGCCAGGCGATCGCCGACGCCGCGCGTGCCCTGTCGGGTCAAGATCAGGCGCCCGCCGACGCACTCGAGCGGCGCCGGCAGCTCGATGTCGTCGACGTGCAAACCACCGGTCCACAGCGCCACCTTCGTCGACCCCATGCCCTCGAGCCGCAGCGCCCCCACGGCCACCTCGCTCGCCACCGGCACCACCAACAGCGGCGCCTCCGTCCCGCCCGCGCGTCGCAGCGGCCGCGCATGCCCTGCTGCCGGCGCCGACGTCGGCGTCACGCTGCCCGCGCTCGCCGGCCGCAGCCCGGCAACGTGCAGCAGCCACGCCT
>NZ_JACCSO010000034.1 GCF_013812955.1 Nannocystis sp.
ACAAGATGCGCTCGTTCCTGACGGTGCTCGGCATCATCATCGGCGTCGGCGCGGTGATCGCGATGGTGGCGATCGGCGAGGGCGCCAAGGCGGAGGTGCAGAAGACCTTCGACGCGATGGGCACCAATATGCTCGTGGTCCGCTCGGGCTCGTCGCGCGCGGGCGGCGTGCGCGGCGGCGCGGGCTCGCAGCCGACCCTGACCTGGGACGACGTCACGGCGATCCGCAACGAGGCCCGCGGGGTCGCCCGGGTCTCCCCGAGCCTGCGCCAGAGCGCGCAGATCCTCGGCGACGGCCAGAATTGGACCAGCTCGGTCGAGGGCGTCGCCACCGACTATTTCCCGATCCGCGCCTGGTCGCTGCAGTACGGCGGCTTCTTCACCGACGCCGACGTGAACAGCAGCGCCAAGGTCGCGCTGCTCGGCGGCACCGTCTCCGACAACCTGTTCGGCGCCAGCGCGAACGCGGTCGGCAGCGTGGTGCGCATCAACAATGTGCCCTTCGAGGTCGTCGGCGTGCTCGCGCGCAAGGGCCAGTCCGGCATGGGCCAGGACAGCGACGACGTGGTGCTGATCCCGGTCACGACCTTCGCCAGCAAGATCCAGGGCGGCCTCAAGAAGTTCCTGCAGGGCAGCATCTACGTCGGCGCGACCTCGTCGAGCGACACCAAGCTGGCCCAGCAGCAGGTCGAGGAGCTGCTGCGCGCCCGCCACAACCTGCGCGCGGGCAGCGACGACGACTTCACCGTCAACAACCTCGCGGAGATCGCCAGCGCCCGCCAGGAAGGCACCGAGACGATGACCCGCCTGCTCGCCGGCATCGCGCTGGTCAGCCTGCTCGTCGGCGGCATCGGCATCATGAACATCATGCTGGTCAGCGTCACCGAGCGCACCCGCGAGATCGGCCTGCGCATGGCGATCGGCGCCAAGCCCGGCGACATCCGCCTGCAGTTCGTGATCGAGGCCGTCGTGCTGTCGGTGATCGGCGGCGCCTTCGGGGTCGGGCTCGGGGTCGGCGCCGCCGAATACATGGCCTCGCAGTTCGGCTGGGCGACGCTGGTCCAGCCGCAGA
Organism: Nannocystis sp.; assembly: GCF_013812955.1. Classification (GTDB taxonomy): domain Bacteria; phylum Myxococcota_A; class Polyangia; order Nannocystales; family Nannocystaceae; genus Nannocystis. The sequence goes on from NZ_JACCSO010000034.1 coordinate 1,072, forward strand.
TCGTCGTCATCTCGCTCGGCTTCAGCGCGATCGTGGGCATCGGCTTCGGCCTCTACCCGGCCCACAAGGCCTCGGGGCTCGACCCGATCCAGGCGCTGCGCTTCGAGTGAGGCGGCGCTTCGAGCGAAGTCCCCGCGTGTTATGGTCGCCCCGGTGGCAGAGGACCAAGAGCTGCTGACCTCGTGGCGCGCGGGCGATCGCGCGGCCGGCGAGGCGCTGCTCGCCCGCCACTTCGACACCGTCTGCCGCTTCTTCCACAACAAGGTCGGCGACGACGCGCCCGACCTGATCCAGCAGACCTTCCTCGCGCTGTGCGAGAGCCAGGAGCGCTTCCGCGGCGAGGCGCCGTTTCGCAGCTACCTGCTCGGCATGGCCCGCAACGTGCTGCTCGCCCACTTTCGCCGCAAGCGCAAGCAGGCCGAGCGCTTCGACCCGCTCGAGCACAGCGTCGCCGACCAGCAGACCTCGTTCACCACCGAGCTGGCGCGGCGCCGCGAGCAGCAGATCCTGCTGCAGGCGCTGCGCAGCCTGCCGCTGGCGCTGCAGATCGTGTTCGAGCTGTATCACCTCGAGGGCCTGACGGCCGGCGAGCTGGCGGCGATGCACGGCATCTCGGAGCCGGGCATGTACGGCCGGCTGCGCAAGGCGAGGCTGCTGACGATCGCCGCCTGCGAGAAGCTCGCGGAGACCCCGGCGCTGCGCGAGTCGACGATCGGCCACCTCGACGACTGGGCCCGCGAGCTGCGGGCACAGCTCGGCGGCCGCCTCGCGTAAGGCGGCTCAGGGGGCCGCGAGCACGATGTGACGGCCTGGCCGGGTGGTGTCGAGCGGGCGGTCGCCGTGGCCGAGCCAGCGCGCGAGTTGCAGGAGCTCGGGATCGGCGGCGGCGAGGCAGGCCTGCTCGTCGCTGACCTCGCAGGGGCGCTTGCCGATCAGCACCCACTCGCGCCCGCGGGTGAGGGCGTGCAGCCGGAGATAGCGGGCGCCGTTGCGGTTGTACGTGATCGAGCTCAGCTCGAGCGCGAAGATCTGGTGGCCCGTGAGGATCCGGGTCTGGGCCGGGATCCGCACGAAGACGCCGAAGTCGTGGATCTCGAGGCGGCGGGCCTGGACGTCGATCACCGTCACCGTCTCGGGCACCACCTTGAAGAAGGTGAAGGACCAGATCAGCGCGAGGATCATCGTCAGCAGGAACACTGGACCGCTGCGGTCGCGGGCGCCGGCCAGCCGGCAACCGAGGCGCACGAGGCCGCCGGTCGCCATCGCCGCCAGCACCCCGCCGATCCCGCCGAACATCACGTGGCCGAGCGCGGGCAGCCACAGGCCGCCCTGGCTGACGGTCAGGTAATGATCGGCGTACCAGGCGACGTCACCACGCCATGCCCCCAGCGGATCGACGGGCTGCACGGCGAGGATCAGCGCGTAGAGAAACCACGGCAAGACGAAGATCAACAGGAGCTGGACGAAGATCCGACGCCGGGGGTCGGCCTTGCGCGCGCCTACGTGCACTTGCACGCTCCAAGGCGGGCCCCGCCGTCGGCGACCGGCTGCTCGCGCGAGGCCGCGATGAATTTGCCCACCGGCGCCCGAGAGCGCGCGCCGAGGCTCCCGACGAGGCAGGCGAGGACATGGGCGCGGACCATGGGGCGACGATGCAGAGATGCGCCGCCGCGGTCAAGCGCACACCCTCGCGGGCGCCCGCGCTTGTGGCCGCGCGTCCGTGCGCTCTGGCGTCGCGGGGCTGTGGGGCGAGCAGCCCACGGCGCCGCGCCCGCCCCTTGCTGCGCGAGACTGGACGTGGACCGTGCGCCAGCGCAGCCGTCGAGGTCTGGCCAGAGGAACTGCTTGTTCGACGCGGCGCGCTGCTTCTAGTACCGCTGGCCCGAAGTCCTTCCGGGGCTCTCAGGCATGCGC
>NZ_JACCSO010000035.1 GCF_013812955.1 Nannocystis sp.
GTTCAGCGGCGTGACGGACGCATGCAGCGCTTGCACGCGCCGGCGCAGGCGAGCGGGCAAGACCTGCTCCAGCTTGGCGAGGGCACGCACGACGGCGGCCTCCATCCCGCGGACCGTGCCGGCCGCAGCGCTGCGCAATCCGAGGGCGACGGCCAGCGCCTCGTCGTCGTCGAGCAAGAGCGGCGGCAGCGAGGCTCCCGCGCCGAGGCGGTAGCCTCCGGCCACGCCCGACGTGGCATTCACCGGGTAGCCGAGCTCGCGCAGGCGGTCGACGTCGCGGCGCACGGTTCTCTCCGTGACCTCGAGGCGTTCGGCGAGCTCGCGTCCGGACCAAAAGCCGCGCGCTTGCAGCAGGGAAAGCAGGCGAAGCAGGCGCGCGGACGTGTTCAGCATGGAGGTTTCGATGGCGGACAGAAGCTGTCCGCAATGCAACGTAGCTTGTCTCGACCCCGGCAGGCACCCTCGCCTGGCCGATCCACCCGGAGAGCTCCCATGCACCTCGTTTTTCGCACCGCCCCCATGTCCAGCGCAGGCCCCGTCGCCGTCCTCCTCGAGGAGCTGCAGATTCCGCATGAGAAGATCGTGCTCGATCTCGCCAGGGGCGATCAGAAGTCCCCGGAGCACCTCGCCCTGAACCCGAACGGTAAAGTCCCGACGCTCGTCGTCGAGGGCACCCCCCTCTTCGAGGCGCTCGCCATCCTGCAGTGGATCGGCGACCGCTTCGGCGTGGAGAAGGGCCTCTGGCCGGCTCCCGACGCACCGGCGCGACTCGAAGCGCTGTCGTGGACCACCTGGTCGTACATGACCTACGGCGCGGTGATCCAGCGACTCGTGCAAACCGGCGGGCGCATCCCTGAGCTGACGAGCGAGGTCCATCACACCGCGGCCAAAACAGACGCGCAGCTCCTGCTGGGCATCCTGGCCGGGCGCCTGGCCAAGGCGCCCTTCTTGCTCGGCGCCGAGCTGTCGCTCGCGGACCTGATCGTCGCCTGCGTCGTGGGGTACGGCAGCCACTGCGACGCTTCGTACGAAGGCCACGCCCACGTGAGCGCGTGGATGGCGCGCTGCCAGGCGCGGCCGTCGATGCAGAGTGCCAACGGCTGAAGGAAATCAGCGTCGCGCCCGCACGCGTTGGTTCCACCGATCCGGCGTGCGGGGCTCTGTCTGCATGGCTCACATTGCGCGCGGCCCGTGCATACGGGCCGTCAATCACCCGAGATCAATCGCGGCGATACATCGTGATCACGCAGGCGCCGCCGAGGCCGAGGTTGTGCTGCAGGGCGACCCGTGCGCCCTCGACCTGGCGCTTCTCGGCCTGGCCGCGCAGCTGCCACACGAGCTCGGTGCACTGGGCGAGGCCGGTGGCGCCGAGCGGGTGGCCCTTCGAGAGCAGGCCGCCGGAGGGGTTGGTGACCCACTTGCCGCCGTAGGTGTTGTCGCCGTCCCAGATGAACTTCTCGGCCTCGCCCTCGGGGCACAGGCCGAGGGCCTCGTAGGTGAGCAGCTCGTTGGCGGTGAAGCAGTCGTGGAGCTCGACGACCTGGACGTCCTTGGGTCCGAGGCCGGCCTGCTTGTAGACGGCCTCGGCGCAGTGTTTGGCCATGTCGTAGCCGACCATCTTGATCATGCTACGTTCCTCGAAGGTGGAGGCATAGTCGGTGCGCATCGCCTGGGCGGCGATATATACGCCGTCCTGGAGGCCGCGTTTTTTGGCGAACGCCGGGGTGCAGATGACGGCGGCCGCGGCTCCGCAGGTCGGCGGGCAGCACTGATAGCGGGTGAGCGGGTCGAAGACCTCGGGCGAGGCGAGGATCTGCTCGACGCTGAGCAGCTCGCGAAACAGCGCGTAGGGGTTGTTGGCGGCGTGCTTGCGGGCCTTCTCGGAGATCTTGGCGAAGGTCTCGCGGCGGGTGCCGTGTTTCCACCGATACTCGCGACCGGCGCCGCCGAACATCTGCGCGGCCGGCGGGGCCTGGGTGATGCCCTGCACGTCGTTCATGACCCCGGCCTGCGGGTCGAGCGGGGTCGGGCGGTCGTTGAACTTCGAGGCCAGCGCGCCCTTCTCCATCTGCTCGAAGCCGACCACGAGCACGCACTCGGCCTCGCCGCTGAGCACCGCCTGGCGGCCGGCGAACAGCGCGGTCGAGCCGGTCGAGCAGTTGTTGTTGACGTTGACGATCGGCACGCCGGTGAGGCCGAGCTCGTAGACGGCCCGCTGCCCGCAGGTGCTGTCGCCGTAGACGTAGCCGGCGAACACCTGGTCGATGTCACCATATTCGACGCCCGCGTCCTCGAGCGCCGTGCGGGCCGCGTTGGCCGCCATCACGTGATAGTCGTCGCTGGCCCCCGGCTTGGCGAACTTCACCATGCCGACCCCGATTACGTGGACCTTGTGATTCATGGAACTGTTGCTCATGGAACCGTTATCCCCTGTGCTCGTCAAAGTGCGCCCTCGAGGAGGGAGAGGTGGTGGGCGAGGCGGGCGTCACCGTCGACGCGCAGCTGGCCGCGCTGGAACAGCGACTGCGCGGCGGCCTTGCCCTGGGCGAGCGCGAGCAGGTCGGCGTCGGCGAGGGTGATGGTCGCGTCCGGCTGTCCGGCCTCGCCGGCGCTGATGCTGCCGCCCTGCGGCCCGAGGTTGAGCACCCAGGCGCTGGCCGGGTCCTTGATGCGCAGCTGGAGCGTGACGGCCTGGTCCTGCTTCACGCCGCCGAGCCTGGCCGCGAGCTTGTCGGCGATCGCTGGGGCCTGGGCGGTCTTCGCGGGGGCGGCTTCAGGCGCTGCGGCGCTGCCGGTGCGGCCTTTGGCGCGGTTGGCCGCGATCGCGGCCTGGGCGGCCTTCATGTCGAGCTTCTTGAGGAAGCCGAGCTTCATCGAGGCCATCACGTTGCCGCCGATCTTCAGCTTTCCGCCCGTGAACAATTGCTGCGGGTCGGCCCTCCCGGAGGTCATCGCCATGAAGTCGGCGTCGCTGAGCTCGAGCGTGCAATCCGGGGTGCCGGCGATGCCCTCGAGGACCGCGCCCGCGCCGGTCTTGAGGTCGATCGTATAGGCGCTGTCGGGGCTCCTGAGCTGGAAGCCGAACACGGTCTGCAGCTTGGGCGCGAGCTCGGGGTTCTTTTCAATATAGTCGCGGATGGCCACGAACACGTCGGCGCTGGTCGGGCCGGCCTCGGCGGCGGGGGGCACGACCTCGGCGGCCGCGGCGACGCCGATGCGGCCGCGCATCGCCGCCATCACCAGCTCGGGGTCGAGCTTCTTGAGGAAGCCGAGCTTCATCGAGGCCATCACGTTGCCGCCGATCTTCAGCTTTCCGCCCGTAAACAATTGCTGCGGGTCGGCCTTGCCGGTGCACATCAACATGAAGTCCGCGTCGCTGAGCTCGAGGATGCACTCGGGCGTCGCGGTCTCACCCTGGCCGACGCTGTTGGCCTTGCAGTCGATCGTCCACACGCTGCTCGGCGCGCTCAGCTTGAACTGGAACACCGTGTTGGCCTTGGCGGCCAGCTCGGGGTGTTTTTGCAGGAACTGGCCGATCGCGGCGAAGATGTCGCCGCTGGTCGGCTCGGCCTTCGCGGAGGCAGCGGAGGAGGCCGTCGAGGTCGCCTTGGCCTTCGGGGCGGTGTTCGGGACCTCCTTATAAAACTCGATGGCGGCGTTGGAGAGCACGACCTTGTCGCGCTCGACGACCTTGCAGCGAATGATCGCGCGGGTCTCCGACTCGCGCCAGATCTCGGTGTGCAGGGTCTCGCCCGGAAACACGCTGTCGGCGAAGCGGACCTTGATGCTCTTGAACTGCTTCGGGTCGACGCCGAGCGCGTTCAGGGCGTGGCGGGCGGCGTAGCCGAAGGTGCACAGGCCGTGCAGGATCGGCTTCGGGAACCCGAAGGCGCTGGCGAAGCCCGCGTCGACGTGCAAGGGGTTCCAGTCGCCGGAGAGCCGGTAGAGCAGCGCCTGGTTGGGGCCGATCTTCTCTTCACGGCTGAAGTCCGGGGCGCGGTCCGGCGGGGTGTTGACGTCGCTGGCCGGTCCGCGCTCGCCGCCCCAGCCGCCCGCGCCGCGGATCACCGCGCCGAGCTCGTTGTAGGCCAGGACCTCGCCGGTCTCGTCGGTGGTCTCGATCGCCATCACGACGAACGCGTTTTTGCCCTTATCAAAAATATCCTTCACCCAGGTGCGGTGGCTGAGCGTCGCCTTCGGCGGCAGGGGGCGCCGCAGCTCGGTGTATTGCTCGCCGTGCAGCAGGCGGTCGAGGCCGTAGTTGAGGCCGGGCGCGTTCTGGCCGTCGCGGAATGCATTCATCACGCCGGTGAGCGCGGGGATGACGGCGTAGGTCGGCAGGGCGGTGAAGCCCTTGCCGTGCATCTCGTAGACGTAGCGCAGCTCGTTGTCGTCCTGCGGGTCGGCGGCCGCGCCGACGCCGAGGGCGTAGAGCGAGAGGTCGCGCTCGTCGTAGCGGGTCTTGATCGGTGGGAACTCGTAGCCGAGCGCCTGGTCGACGTCGATGAACTGATTGCCGCCCTTGCTCGCGCCGGCGTTGACGTTGTCGAGGACCGGCTGGAGGGCCTGGGTGACGTCGGCGGGGTGGGTGGACTTGCCGAAGTCGACGATCGTCGGCCAGACCTTCTCGACCAGCTCGGGGGTGATGTTGCGGCCGACGCGGAACAGCTGGCCCTCGGTCCGCTCCCAGCGCAGCTTGGCGAAGAAGCCGCCGCCGACCTCGAACAGGCCGCCGGTCTCCTCGCAATTCTCGTGCGCGAGCCAGGCGACCAGCGGGCTGACGTACTCGGGGCGCAGGGCGTCGATCAGCTCCTTGGGGAGGATGGTCTCGGTCATGCGCGAGCCGGCGACCGGCGCGATGGTGTTGACGCGGATGTTGTATTTGCGACCCTCGGCCGCGAGCGTGAAGCCGAGGCCGACGAGGCCGAGCTTGGCGGCGCTGTAGTTGGCCTGGCCGAAGTTGCCGTAGATGCCGGCGGCCGAGGAGGTGAAGATCACCCGGCCGTAGGACTGCTCGCGCAGGCGCGGCCACGCGGCGTGGGTGACCTTGAACGCGCCTTGCACATGCACGCGCATGATCAGGTCCCAGTCCTCCGCGCTCATCTTCTGGAAGCTGGAGTCGCGCAGGATGCCGGCGTTGTTGACGACGATGTCGATGCGGCCGAAGCTGTCGAGCGCGCACTGGACGATCTTGCCGCCGTCCTCGACCGAGTCGTAGTTGGCGACGGCCTCGCCGCCTGCGGCCTTGATCTCGGCGACCACATTGTCCGCAGCAGCCGAGCTCTTGCCGCCGCCGGTTGCGCTGCCGCCGAGGTCGTTGACGACGACCCGGGCGCCGCGGCTGGCGAGCAGGAGCGCGTGGGATCTGCCGAGGCCGTTGCCGGCCCCGGTGATGAGGGCGACTTTTCCGTCGTAGCGAAGCGCGTCTGTCATGGTGGCTGCATGGGCTTACCGGGCGTGCGCGGACCCGTCAACGCCTCCGCGCAGACCTGCCCCAAGGCCGCCCGGGATGGCCCATGGCGCGCGGTCGCGCCAGGTCGTGGCGAGCTCTGGCGGGCGTTGACCCGGTAAAAGCCCGGCCGCTAAGCTCCCGCCTCATGCGCCTCGACGAGCTGCGGCAGCTGAGCACCCTGCTGACCGACGCGACCGCGCCCGCCGACGTGTTCATGTCGTTGCGGGACCGGTCGCTTCGCGGCGACGCCCAGGCGCTGGGCCTGGCCAACGAGCTGAGGCGCCTGCAAGCGCTCGCCAACCCCGAGCGCTTCATGGGCAATCCGCCGGCGCAGGACCTCGCGCGGGAGATCCAGTCCCGCCTGCTCGAGTGGCATGCGGGCGCGCTCGCGGCCGTGGAGTCGCCGGCTGTCGAGGCCGCTGTCGAGGAGCCGTCGACGTGGCGCCAGGAGGCTCCCGCGGTGGACGACCAGCCGCGCGGCGATCGGGCCGGGGCCGGCTTCGCAGTGACGGCGGGCGCCCATCGTTATCAATTGGAGGGGCGGCGCATCGCTGGCGACATCGCGGCGGTGCATCGCGGTCGCTGCGTCGAGGGGCCGCGGGCCGGGCTCGAGGTGGCGGCGAAGGTCGCGCTGGACCGCGCGGACAACGGGCTGATGCTCGCGGAGATCCAGACGCTGCAACGGTTGCACGCCGCGGAGGGGGCGCAGCGCCGCCAGTTGCCGGAGCTGCTGGATCTGTTTCAGAGCGGAGAGCGCGCGGGGCTGATCATGACGTGGTGCGGCGGACTCGACGGCGTGCTGCTGCGCGAGCGCTTCCCCGGCGGGGTCCCGCCCGAGCACGTGATCTGGATCGGGCGCCGGCTGCTGAGCGTCGCCGGCTTCGCGCACAAGCACGGGGTGGTGCACGCCAACATCGAGCCGGCCCACGTGATCGTGCGGCCGGAAGATCATCACGTGTCGCTGGTCGACTGGTGCTGGTCGGTGACCGAGCCGGCGCACACACGCCAGGGCTTTCGCGCGTACAACCCCGATTACAGCGCGCCCGAGGTCAAGGAGAAGAAGTCGCCGCTGCCGGCCGCGGACCTGTACTCGATCGGCCGCTGCCTGCTGTTCTTGCTCGGCGGTGACCTGGCCAGCGGCGAGATGCCGGCGCAGGTCGACGACCGCCTGCAGCGCTTCGTCCGCTACCTGACCCGCACGAGCCCCTTGCAGCGGGCCCAGGACGCGTGGGACATGTTCGTCGAGCTCGAGCGGGTGCGCGCCTCGATCTACGGGCCGCACCGCTTTCAAGAGTTCGTGGTTTAAGAAAAAAGCAAGCTCGCGGGGCGCTTGTCAGGGCCGCGATGGTTGGGTACATCGGCGCCATGCCGATGTCCGTCCCGCCCGCGTTCACCGCCTACGCCGTGTGCAGCGTGATCCTCTCGATGGAGCTGCTGCTGCTCGGAGCCCTGACCGCGGCGACGCGGGCGAAGCACCAGGGCTTCCTGAACCCCGAGGACCGCAGCGTGTCGAGGAAGGACGCCGAGTTCGTCGACGGCGCGGACCACCCGGACACCGCGCGCGTCCAGCGGGCGCACCGCAACTTGCTGGAGAGCGCGCCGATCTTCTTTGCGATCGGTCTCATCGCGGTGCTGATCGGCGCGTCGCCGCTGGGCGTGGCGATCTCCTGCGGCGTATTCACGGCGGCGCGGGTGCTGCACGCGATCGTGTATATCCGCGGGCTCCAGCCGTGGCGGACCATCTTCTTTGCGATCGGCACGGTGTCGCTGGTCGTGATGATGGGGATGAGCATGTACACGCTGTTCACCCGCTGACGTGGCGGCAGTCAGCGCCGCGGTCTCAGGAACGTACGGCGAGATGGAAGGATAGGCCCTTGCCGTCGACGGCCACCGAGGTGGCTGCGAAGCCGAGGGACACCGCGTGGTTACCCAGGCGAGCCACCTCGACGCGCGTCGGGAGGATGCCAGCGAGCGGCGCGAGCGCGAGCGTAAGGTTGTTGCCGAACGCGTCGGAGCCGCTGCGCAGAAACTCGCCCGAGTAGGACATTCCGGCGCCGAAGAGATTGCCCATACCGGCGACCGTGTCGTAGAAGCCGGCCCAGAAGTCGAGGTTGCTGTCCGTCGCTCGCGCGACCGTGCCGACATGCCAATCGAATGCGCCATTGACGACCCGCGGCGTCACCGGCACCTGATAGGCGAGCGAGCCATTGAGCCCCGGCAGCTCGACCTCGAACTCGATGCGCACATCGACATAGCCCGGCTGGGTGGCGCGTAGGAGCAGCTCGCAGCGCTGGAGCGAGGCCTGGCCGATCTGGTTCGGTAGCGCCCAAAATCCGGCCCGTTGCAGGCGACCGACGGCCGTGGACGCCATCGCCACGCGGATCGCCACGCCGGGCGGAAGGTGGTTGCGTCGCGCCGCCACGTCGCCGCGCGCCGTCGGTGAGGGCTTCGGGTCCGAGGCCTTCGCGCGGAAGTCGAGATCGAGGTTGGCGAGCAGCGCCAGGCACGGCTGGGTCTGGGCATCACCCGCGACCCACGCCCAGGCGATGCGCGGCGCACGGTCGAGACCGGGGAGATCGAAGCGCAGGGACCGCAGCGTGGTATCGAGGACCGCGAGCACCCCGAGGGCGATGGGGCCGCTCAACTGTCCTGTGAGCCAGCCACCGAGGGTGGCAAGCTCGCGGGCCATCACCCCGGGCTCGACACGGATCTTCTGCCGGTCGCCCGTCATGCGCAGCTTGAGCGCGACGTGGGTCTCGGGCAGCGGCGGTAAGGCAGCCTGCGTCGGGCTCGCTTCCGGCAATGGCGGCCCCTGGGGGATCGGCATGGGCCGTCCGCGGACCGGCGTCGGGGTGGGCCGCGCCAGCTTCGCGGGATCGACCTGGGGCGAGACGCGCGTGGGTGTGGGCGCCGGGGCCACCGACGCGGCGCGGCGTCCGAGCTTCGCCTCGATCGGCGAGGGGCCGAGGCCGAGCCGGAGCTTGATCGTGAGGTCACCGTGGGGCTCACCGCCGTGGATGTCGACGTCCGAGAGCCGGATGTGGAGACAGCGGTCCTCGGGCGCCACCGTGCCGTGGGCCGCGAGGTCGATGGCCCCATCAGAGCCGAGGGCCGCGGCGAGGCCGGCCCGAACCACCGCGAAGAAGAAGGGCTCCCCAAGGAGTACCTCGATATCAAAACCAGAGACGACGCGTTCGTGGAACATAGTGCGTCATCATCCATTGATCCGGGCTCCGTGGCAATACCGTCGACGCGCCGTCGGCCTGGCGACCGGGACGCACGGGCCTGATCCGGGGCCCCCAAAAATATTATCGGGCGGCTGCGAATTTTTGGGATCACTTGCGGCCCGGTCGCGACTACCGGCGTTGAGGAAGCGGCGCCCGCGTTGGCGCCCGCTCTGGCCTCGGCGTGCCCGCAGATCGCTCCCCTGCGTCCGCGCGCGACTTCTTATGCGGGGCAGGGCCGACGCGACGATGGTGTGCTCAAGATCCGCGAATGACGCGACGACCTCCGGCGACGGGCGCATTCGCGTCGCGGTGCTCGGCGGTGGAATGGGCGCGCTCGCGGCCGCTGCTGCGCTCACTGACCCGCGAAAACCGGGCGCGAGCCGCTTTGCGCTGACGATCTATCAGGTGGGCTGGCGGCTCGGCGGCAAGGGGGCGAGCGGCCGCAGCCTCGATCCCGCCACCCACGGGCGTATCGAGGAGCACGGCCTTCATAACCTGTTCGGCTTCTATGACAACACATTTCGCCTGATGCGCGGCGTATACGACGAGCTGCGTGTTCGCCATGGCGTCGATCGCGGCGGCTTCATGGACGCGGTCGCCCCCGAGAGCGCCGCGGTCTTCGTCGAGGAGATCGGCGGCGAGGCCCGACCCTGGCACATCCACAACCCGACCAACGCGCGGATCCCCGGCGACGATGGCGAGCTCTCGCTGGCCGAGGCCGTCCGCCTCGCGCTCGATTTCCTGCGCCTGAATCTAGCCAACCACGCGCGCCCGCTCACCGCGGCGTCGCCGGAGTCCGTCGCCGCGGCGCTCGCCGTGCGGGCGGCGGTGGCAACGGTCACCACGGGGCTCACCGCGCTGCTGCGCCTTGCCCCCGGGGACATGTCCGATCGGCCATGGTGGGAGCAGCTCGCCTGGCTCGCCGACCGCGTGCCCCCGGCCCTCGTCGTCGCGGCCCTCGAGCTGGTCCGTCGCGGCGCCTACCTGGCCCTGCGCCGCTCCTTCGCCGAGGACGGCCCGCGCCGGTTGTGGATCCTGATCCACTTCGCCACCGCGGTGATGATCGGCCTATCCCGTGACCGCGCCTTCGCCCGCGGCCTGGAGTCGCTGAACCACCTCGACTTCCGTGCCTGGCTGCGACCCCACATGATGGCCGACGGCGAGCTCCTGGCCCGTTCGGTGCTGCTGCGCGTCGTCTATGACTCATCCTTCGCCTACCGCGGCGGCGACACGCGGGCGAGCATCGATGGCGCGCCGCAGGCCGATTACGAGGCCGGCACCCTGCTCGCGGGCCTGCTGCGGGCCGCCTTCACCTACAAGGGCGCCTTCGGCTGGAAGCTGCGCGGTGGCACCGGCGACGTGCTCATCGCCCCGCTGTATCAGCTCCTGCGGGCGCGTGGCGTCGAGTTTCGCTTCTTCCACCGCGTGGATGCGCTGATCCCCGCGGACGACGGCAGGTCGATCGAGCGGATCGTGTGCACCCGACAGGCGCGCACGCTGGACGACGGCGAGTATGCGCCGCTGGTCGATTTCGACGGGGAGCTCTGCTGGCCCAATCGCCCGCGCTGGGAGTTGTTGGTCGATGGCCCGGCCCTGGCGGACGCGCGCCTCGATCTCGAGGATCCGCGGGTCACCCCGCCTGGCGCATGTGCGTCGACGCTGCGGCGTGACGTCGACTTCGACGCGGTGATCCTCGGCATCCCCCCTGGCGCACTCCCCATGATCGCATCGCGCCTGATCGAACAAAATCCGCGCTGGAAGACCGCGATCACGCGCGTGGCGACCACTCGCACCCAATCTCTGCAGGTATGGTTGCGCAGGGGGGCTGTAGCGCCCGGGCACGGCGCCGGCGCCGGTCAACCGATCACCGGGTTTTGGTACGACGCCGCGAGTCCCCTCAATGTCTGGGCCGACATGAGCCACCTGATCGCCCGTGAGGGCTGGAACGGCGGCGAGGTGCCCGGGCACCTGTCGTATTACGTGAGCCCGCTCGCCGATACACCGGCGGACGATCGCGCGGCGCTGGCGGCCGCGCGTGCGAACGCCGTGCGGGTGCTCGCGGGGCCGGGCGCGGCCCAGCTGCGCCCCGCTGACGCGCCGGCCTTCACTTGGGACGACCTGCTCGATCGCCGACCGAACGCGCCAACTGGCCAGGCACGCCTGGACGCCCAGTATCTCCGCGCCAACACCCATCCATCGGAGCGCTATGTCCTGTCGATCGCCGGATCGACCGTCCATCGTCTGTCTCCCCACGACCCCGACGATTATCGCAACCTCTATCTCGCGGGAGATTGGACGTACAACGGGATGAACTGCGGGGCGATGGAGTCCGCGGTGCTCGGCGGGCTGCTGGCCGCGAAGGCGCTCGCGCCGTGACCGGCGCTCGCCAGCAGCAGCTCGCGTATCTGGTCGCCGAGCCGTGGCCGAGCATCGAAGAGCTGCTCGCCGGATTGCGCGCGATCGATGATTGGGGGCGGGAGCGAGGAGACGCGCGCGGCGGCTTTGCGGCCGCCTACGCGTTGGTCACGGCCGCGGTGGCCGACGCCCTGGACCACGGCTCCTTCGCCGATCCAGAGTGGGTCGTTCGTGTCGTGCTCGACTTCGCCGATCGCTACCGCCTCGCCGTGCAGGCCGCCGTGAACGGCGAGCCCGATCGCCCGTGCTGGGGCCCCGCGCTCCGGCCCGCAGGTGACGGCAGCGGGGCGGCGATCGTCGCGCTCGTCCACGCGATGATCGCTCATATCCACCACGACCTCGCCCATACGCTCAGCGACTGCGCGCCGATTCACCCCCTGCGGGCCACCGACTACGATCACCTGGGCGCGGTGATCTGCGGCGCGACTCGTCGGATCCAGCGCGAGCTCCTCGTCGCCTATGCCCCGGCGCTACGCGGCGCTCACGAGGTCTTGCGTGGCGCGGACACCTGGCTCACCAATACGCTCGTGCGCGCCTGGCGGATGCGCGCGCGTCTGGTGGCCGAACGCATGAGCGCCTCCCCGCCGCAAGCCGCCGCTTGGAGCCGTCGCCTCGCCCGGGAGAGCGCCGCGCTGGCGGCCACCCTCAATGCCCTCACGTGGGGTCTTGGCCGCGGCCGCGACGCGTCGGTCCATGACACCGCACCCCGCCTCCACGGTCTCCTCGGTCGAGCGCAAAGTTACTCCTGAGTCGCCGATCTCATCGGGGTACTCAGCACGGCGAGCTCGCGCGCCTGGTCGGCGTCGAGGTCGGGGCCCAGCAGCTGTCCGGCCGCGTCCGCCAGCGGCTGCACGCGTTCCGGCGTCGCCCCGGCCGCACGACGGATCCACGCCGCCGAGAGCAGCAGGCTGCCGCGCACCGCCGGCTCGAGCGTATCGCCGCTGGCCAGGGTGAGCGCGCGCTCGATCGTCGCCGCGGCCTGCTCGACGCGTCCGACGCCGAGCTGCCCGCGCGCCAGCAGCTCCAGCGTCGGTGCCAGGATCGGGTTCGCCTCGCCGTACAGTCGCCGCTGCAGCTCGAGCGCCCGGCTCGTCGTGACGATGACCTCCTCGAACGCGCCCAGCCGCCACGACTCGAAGGCGAGGTTGTGAAACAGGGACTCCAGCTGCGGGCTGTCCGGCCCGAGCGCGCGCTCCCCGAGCGCCAGCGCCCGCAGATAGTGTTCGCGGGCCTGCTCGCCGCGTCCGAGCTCGCTGTAGGCGCTGCCGAGGTTGTTGAGGGTCGACATCAGCGCGACGTGCTCGCGGCCGAGGCCGCGCTCCTTGAGCGCGAGCGCCTCGTGTAACAGCGCCAGGCCGCGCTTGAGCTCGCCGGCCGCGACCTCGGCCTGGCCGAGGTTCGACAGCACCGCGGCGACGGTCGGGTGCTGCGGGCCGAGCACCTCGCGGTAACGCTCGAGCGCCGCCTCGATCTGCGGCCTGGCCTCCGCGAGCTTGCCCTGCGAGAGC
>NZ_JACCSO010000053.1 GCF_013812955.1 Nannocystis sp.
GTCCTCGGCGGCCACCGCGGCGCGATCTGGCAGGTCCGGCCGCTGCCACAATCCGGCCGGATCCTCACCGCCTCGGCCGACGGCACCGCCCGCGTCTGGCCGGCCGAGGGCGGCCAACCGGCCCTGCTGCTCGGCCACGCCGACGCCGTGTGGGTCGCCACCCCGAGCCCCGACGGCCGTATCCTCACCACCTCCTCCGACGGGACCGGCCGCCTCTGGCAAAGAGACGGCGAGGTCTATCGTGCGCTGCGCCTGCCCCAAGCCGGCAGCCCCGGCGCCGCGGATCACACGCTCTGGCTCGGCAGCTTCAGCCCCGACGGCCGCCTCGTGCTGACCGCCGGCGCCGACGGCCTCGCGCGGGTCTTTCCGATCGATCTCGCGGTCCAGCTCGCCGAGGCCTGCGACCGCGCCGGCCACAACCTCGACCCCACCGCCTGGGCCCAGCAGATCGGCGCGCGCCCCTACCAGCGCAGCTGCCCCGACCTGCCTCCCGGCTGAGCCGCGCACAAGCGCGCAACAACAACTTCAAAACAACGCCGCCGATCGACCGCGGGGGGGTCGGTACTTCATCGGCGAGAATGACCCGAAGCAAGCTCATCGTCACCGGCACGCCCCTCCTGTCGCGCAGCCAGGTCGCGCTCCGGTGGCTCGCCGCCCTCACGACCCTCGTTGCCGCGCCCCTCGCCCACGCCGCCCCGCCCGCGGCTCAAGGACCTGTCCCCGAGGACAGCACGACCACGTCCACCACCCCGACCCGCTGCCAGGACCGCCGCGACCTCAAGTGGATCCGCCGCTGCACGCCCGCGCGCAACAGCTTCGAGCTCGGCGTGTTCGCCGGCGTGCTGTTCCCGGCCGCCAACTCGCACGAGCTCTTCGACCCCTACAAGCAGCGCGAGGGCCGGCAGACCGGCCGCGAGTTCTGGCGCCCGTACCAGACCGCGGCGCCCGACCTCGGCCTGCGCTTCGCCTACTTCCCCCTGCGGGTGCTCGGCGGCGAGATCGAGGGCGCCGTCATGCCGACCCGCGTCGTCGAGGACGGCCGCCCCGGCGCCCGCGCCACCCTCTTCAGCGCGCGCGCCCACCTCGTCGCCCAGCTCCCGTTCTGGCGGGTCACCCCCTTCATCGTCATGGGCAGCGGCGGCTTCGGCACCACCGGCGCGCTCGGTGACGACTTCGACCCGATGACCCACCTCGGCGGCGGCGTGAAGGTGTTCCTCGGCCAACGCACCCTGCTGCGCCTCGACGTGCGCAGCAACATCGCCGCCAAAAAGGAGGTCGACGCCGGCGCGACCAGCTATTCGGAGGTCTTGCTCGGCTTCTCGACCGTGCTCGGCCGCAGCCAGCCGCGGCGCGCCCCGGAGAAGGACAGCGACGGCGACGGCTTCCTCGACCGCAGCGACGCCTGCCCCTACGAGCCCGGCCACGCCCCCGACGGCTGCCCCGAGCGCGACCGCGACGGCGACGGCTTCATGGACAGCCAGGACGCCTGCCCCGACCTGCCCGGCATCGCGCCCGACGGCTGCCCCGAGAAGGACCGCGACGGTGATGGTTTCCTCGACTCGGTCGACAGGTGCCCCGACGACCCCGGCGTCGCGCCCGACGGCTGCCCGATCCCCGACACCGACGGCGACGGCTTCCTCGACAACGTCGACAAGTGCCCCGTCGAGCCCGAGATCCGCAACGGCTTCGAGGACGACGACGGCTGCCCGGACAAGGTGCCGATCTCGATCCCACAAGGCGTGGTCCGCGGCATCTACTTCGACCTCGACCGCGACACGATCAAGCCGCGCTCGCGCCCGGTGCTCGACCGCGCCGTCGCCGTGTTCACCGAGTTCCCGAGCGTGCGCGTCGAGATCTCCGGCCACACCGACAGCACCGGCGCGCTCGCCTACAACCGCGACCTGTCGCGCCGCCGCGCCGAGGCCGTCAAGCGCTACCTCGTCGAGCACGGCATCGACACCGCCCGCGTCCAGACCCGCGGCGCCGGCCCCGACGAGCCGATCGACTCCAACCGCAGCCCGGCCGGCCGCGCCAGGAACCGCCGCATCGAGTTCCAGATCCTCGTCGATCCGTGAACACCACTCACACCACCGCAGATTCAATCGAGCTCGGGCTCGCCCATCTCCAGCTCGGGCTCACTCGACATCAACGCCGCACACAATGGACACGCCGCGGCCGCGTGCGCCCGGTCCACCCGATGCAGATCCAGGATCGCCCTCGAGATCCCGGCCAGCTCGCCGCGCACCTCGCGGCGCTTGCCCTTCACGCGAGGTATCACCATGCGGTCGTACGCGGTCGTCTGATGGCGCATCCAGGCGATCACCGCCGCCTCGGCGCGCTGCGCCACCGGGATGCGCTCGGTCCGCGCCACCGTGCCGCTGCCGACCGGCGTCGCGTGCTTCGCGACCGCCACCGTCAGCGCCCCGGCCAGCAGCTGCCAGCGCGGCGAGAAGCGCAGGAAGCCGAGCAGCTCGGCCGAGAACTCATCCACGTACTGCTCCTGCGCCCGCTCGCGCCGTGCGACGTCGCCCTCGCGCCGCTTCGCGTAGGCGTCGGTGGACCGCTCGGCCTCGAGCTTGGCGCGCGCCGCCTCGATGTGCAGCGCCGGCGCCCAGAGCCCCTGGGAGAACAGCTTGCGCCCGCGCTTCTCGACCACGACCCAGGACGGGCCCGCCGCCTTGACCCGCCGCGTCAGCCCTGCGTCGCCTGGCGGCAGGCAGACCCAGCCCGCGGGCGGCGAGAGCAGCGTGCCATCCGGCGCCTTGAAGCGGCGGGGATCTTCGGTCGGAGCGAGGGTCAGAGACTCGGGCATGGCGACCCGCGGAGAGGTACCACAGCCAGAAAACCGTCGCACAACGACGCGCAAATTCGCTTGCTCGCGGCCCCTCGCCCGGCCACCCTCGGTGCACCATGAGCGACGACCTCCTCGACGAGACACGGCGCAGCTGGAACCTCGCCACCCGGGCCCACAACCGCCACAAGCGCGACCAGGCCGGGTTCCTGCGCGGCGGTGGTTCGACGCTGTTCCCCGAGGAGACCGAGCTCGCCGGCGACCTGCGGGGCGCCCGCCTGCTGCACCTGCTGTGCAACGCGGGGCAGGACACGCTCTCGCTCGCGGGCCACGGCGCGGTCGTCACCGGCGTCGACATGAGCGACGAGGCGATCCGCTTCGCCACCCGCCTCGCGCACGAGGTGGAGCTGCCCGCGACCTTCATCGAGAGCGAGGCCCAGGCCTTCCTCGACCGGGCCGAGCCGGGCAGCTTCGACGTGGTGTTCATGAGCTACGGCGCGCTGATCTGGATCGCCGACATCAAGCGACTGTTTCACGGCATCAACCGCGTCCTCATGCCCGGCGGCCGCTACGTGACCCTCGACTTTCACCCGCTGGTGTGGAGCTTCGACGACCAGCTGCGCCTCAAGGACCCCTATTTTGCGCCCGGCCACCCGTTCAGCGACCCCGTGAGCGACTACGTCGGCGAATCGGGCGCAGCGCTCGCGCCCTCCGGTCTCACGCCCGACGCCGGCGACGAGGCCGCCTTCGTCAATCCCCACAAGGCCCACTCGTATCAGCACACGGTCGCCGATCAGCTGACCGCGATGATCGACGCCGGCTTGACGATCTCGACCGTGCGCGAGTACCCGTTCGGCAACGGCTGCCGCGTCAATCCCTGCCTGGTCGAATCCGAGGGCCGGCGCTTCATCATGCCGGACGGCGTACCCAACCTGCCGCTCATGCTCGGCGTCGTCGCCGTGCGTCGCTGACCGGACTCATCGCCGCGTCGGTCACCCGTGGCAGGCCCGGCCGATGGTTGTCAAAGCACCATGAAGTGGTACTCGCTGCGCTGGCGATAGGTCTCGCCGGGTCGCAGCACCACCGCCGGAAAATGCGGGTGGTGCACTGCGTCGGGGAAGCGCTGCGGCTCGAGGCAGACCCCGCCGTTTCGCCGCACGGGTCGGCCATCGGCCAGCGGCACCGGCCCGTGCATGGCGTTGCCGTCATAGACCTGCAGACCCGGCTCGGTCGAGTGCACCTCGAGCGCGAGGCCGCTTCGTGGTCCTTCCAGCCTTGCGACCAGCCGCGGCG
The DNA here is from genome assembly GCF_013812955.1 of Nannocystis sp. Taxonomy (GTDB): domain Bacteria; phylum Myxococcota_A; class Polyangia; order Nannocystales; family Nannocystaceae; genus Nannocystis. The sequence continues at coordinate 4,085 of NZ_JACCSO010000053.1, forward strand.
AGGCCACCGGCGTCATCGCCAGCACATAGTTGAGATCCAGCGCCGCGCCGGCGTCCCGGATCGGCCGTGACGCGCGAAAGTCGAGCGCCGTGCCGTGCACCGGCGCGATGACGCCGGTCGGGATCAACGCCTTATCGACCTGCGTCACCGCGTCGGCCGGCAGCAGCAGTCGGTGGTCGAGGATGGTGTCCACGCGGTCGAGATCAAAATAACTATGCGCCGCGAGGTTGACGATCGTCGGCGCATCGGTGGTGGCGCTGAGCTCGATCGCCAGCCGTCCGGCGCCGATCACTTCATAACGACAGCGAACCGCCACCGTGCCCGGATAGCCCTGGTCGCCGTCCGCCGACACCAGCGCCAGCGTCACCGCGTCCGGCTCGATCTCCACGACGTCCCAGACCCGGCCCCAGAACCCGCCCGAGCCGCCGTGCAGGTGGGTGCGACCGGCCTCGTTGCGGTCCAGCGTGACCGTGCGACCAGCGAGCTCGAAGCGACCGCCCGCGATCCGGTTGGCGCAGCGACCGACCAGCGCGCCGAAGTACGGCGAGTGCGCGACATAGTCTTCGAGCCGCGAATACCCGAGCACCACGCTGCGCGAACCATCGGCCGTGGCCAGCCGGATATCGCGGAGCACCGCGCCATAGCTGAGCACGTCGACGGCGAGGCCCCCGCCGAACAGGCTGATCTCGAGGACCTCCTGCCCGCCCGCGAGGCGACCGAATGTGTGGACTGCCATGTGCGCGGGATGTTCGATCGATCCGACTCCGTCAAGCGCGGCGCGATCGAAGCGACTGGCCCGGCCGCGCACCGGCAAAACCGGGTCCGCCGCGGAGATCGCCGTGTGCTAAGGTCGCGCGTGCGCGCGTCAGGCGGGTTTGCCGCCGGAGCCCACGTTTTCCCGTGATCACCGCCGTCATCGCCGAGAAGCCTGCCGTGGCTCGTGACATCGCCGCCGCGCTCGGCGCCACCAAGCGGGGTGACGGCTGCTTCGAGGGCGGCGGCCACGTCGTCACCTGGGCGATCGGCCACCTCGTCGCCCTCGCCCAACCCCACGAGATCGACCCGACCTGGAAGCGCTGGAGCATGGCCACCCTGCCGATGCTGCCGGCGAAATTCCCGCTGGTCGTGGTCCCCGACACCAAGGATCAGTTCGCGGTTTTAAAGCGGATCCTCGGCGACAGGTCGGTCGATCGCGTCATCTGCGCGACCGACGCGGGGCGCGAGGGGGAGCTGATCTTTCGCTACATCTACGAGGCCGCCGGCTGCAAGAAGCCGGTGAGTCGCCTGTGGATCTCGTCGCTGACCCGCGAGGCGATCCTCGACGGCTTCTCCCGCCTGCGCAGCAGCGCCGACTACGACGGCCTCGCCGACGCCGCCCGCGGCCGCAGCCGCGCCGACTGGCTGGTCGGCATGAACCTGTCGCGCGCCTACAGCCTCGTGCTCGACCAGGACATCTCGGTCGGCCGCGTGCAGACCCCCACCTTGGCGATCCTGGTCGAGCGCGAGCTCGCCATTCGCAACTTCGTCCCGGAAGATTACCTCGAGGTCGTCGCCCGCTTCGGGCGATCCACCGCCGCGGCTTATGACGGCACATGGTTTCGCCCGGCCATGCCAGGCAATCAGGGCGACAGAAACGACGACCCCGCCAAGCGCAAGCGCCTGCCGCCCGACGGGGTGGAGGCCGCCGAGATCGTGGCCCGGGCGCTCGCCGGCCAGGCCGCGATCGAGTCGGTCAAGGCCGAGACCCGCAAGCTGCCGCCGCCGCTGCTCTACGACCTCACCGAGCTCCAGCGCCACGCCAATCGTCTGTATGGCATGAGCGCCCAAAAGACCCTCGACGTGGCCCAGGCGCTCTACGAGCGGCACAAGCTGATCAGCTATCCGCGCACGGACAGCCGCCATCTCTCGACCGATGTCGCCGCCACGCTCGGCGCCGTGGTCCACGCGGTGGGCGGCCGCTATCCTGGCCTGCTCGCCCCCGGGACCGGCACGACGCCGCTCGGCCGCCGCTTCGTCGATGATACCCGGGTCACCGACCACCACGCCATCCTGCCGACCGCCACGCCGGCCCGGGAAGCCGCGCTCGGCGCGGACGAGCAGAAGATCTACGATCTGGTCTGCCGGAGATTGCTCGAGGCGTGGCACGAGGACCACGTCTATTCGACGACCACCATCATCACCGCCATCACCTCGGCGGACCAGCCCGCGATCGTCGACCGCTACGAGAGCCGCGGCACCGCGGTCGAAAACATGGGGTGGAAGGTGCTCGAGGTCGGCGGCGGGGTTAAAAAACCCGCGAAGCCGAAGCCGAGGGGTAAAAAGGGCGCTGATACAGACGAGCCCGAGCTCGGTGATCAGGCGCTGCCGGCCGGCCTCGTGCGCGGCCAGCCGCAAAAGCTCTTAAAGGCCACCGCCGTGCCGAAACAGACCCGGCCGCCGCCCCGCCACAGCGAGGGCACCCTGCTCACCGCGATGGAGACGGCGGGCCGCACCCTCGAGGAGAAGGAGCTCTCGGACGCGATGCGGGACCTCGGTCTGGGCACACCTGCGACCCGCGCCCAGATCATCGAGACCCTTCTGCGCCGCGAATACGTGATCCGCCAGGGCAAGGCGCTGGAGGCCACCGACAAGGGCATCAACCTGGTCGCGGTGGTGCACCCCGAGGTCAAGAGCCCGGCGATGACCGGCGAATGGGAGGCCAAGCTCAAGCGAATGTCGCGCGGCCAGGGCGAGCTCGGCACCTTCATGTCCGAGATCGAGGCCTTCGTCACCGCGGTCATCGGCCGCGTCAACGGCGGCAAGTTCCCGACCCCACCGCCCCCACCGACCCCACCGACCCCACCGCCCCCGGGACCCGGACCCGGACCCGGACCCGCGAATGCACGCACACCACGGACCTCCGAACCCGCTCGCGCAGATCTCTTCACGCTACGGACCTCCGAACCTGTGACCACGAGCGAGCCACGCGCCGCGCCCCTCTCCCGTATCAGCCCGACCGCCGCGAGCGCGGCTCGCCCTGCACCCACCGCCCCGACCGTGAACGAGCATCGCCGTCCCCCCACCGCCCCGGACCAGCTGCGCGGCCTGCTGCAGACCGCGTTCGGCTTCCCGAAGTTTCGCCCCTATCAGGAGACCGTGTGCCGCGCGGCGACCCTCGGCCGCGACCTCCTGCTCGTCATGCCGACCGGCGCCGGCAAGTCGTTATGTTATCAGTTGCCCGGCATCGCCCGTGGTGGCACGACCCTGGTGGTCAGCCCGCTGATCGCCCTGATGGAGGATCAATCCGCCAAGCTCTCGGCCCAGGGCTTTCGCTCCGAGCGCATTCATTCTGGAAGAGGCCGCGCCGAGTCGCGCCAGGCCTGCATCGACTATCTCGCGGGTCGACTCGACTTCCTGTTCATCGCCCCCGAGCGCCTGCGCGTGCCCGGCTTCCCCGAGATGCTCGCCAGGCGCACGCCAGCGCTGGTCGCCGTCGACGAGGCGCACTGCATCTCGCAGTGGGGCCATGATTTTCGCCCCGACTATCGCATGCTCGGCCAGCGCCTGCCGGCCCTGCGACCGGCGCCGATCATCGCCCTCACCGCGACCGCCACCCCGGAGGTCCAGGACGACATCGTCGCCCAGCTCGGGCTCGACGACGCCGGGCGCTTCATCCACGGCTTTCGCCGCACCAACATCGCCATCGAGGTCGTCGAGCTGAACCCCAGCGAGCGCGCCGGGGCCATCCGCGAGCTGCTGTCCGACAAGGCCCGCCGCCCGGCGATCGTCTATGCGGCGACCCGCAAGAGCGCCGAGGAGCTGGCCGGTGCGCTCGGTCCCCGCCTCGCCGCGGCCTACCACGCGGGCATGGACGGCAAGGACCGGGACCGGGTCCAGAGCGCCTTCCTGGCCGGCCAGCGCGAGGTCATCGTCGCGACCACCGCGTTCGGCATGGGTATTGATAAAGCCGACGTGCGCACGATCATTCACGCGGCGCTGCCCGGCAGCCTCGAGGGCTATTATCAGGAGATCGGCCGCGCCGGCCGCGACGGCGCGCCCTCGGCGGCGATCTTGATGCACGCCTTCGTCGACCGCAAGACCCACGAGTTCTTCCACGAGCGCGACTACCCGGATCCCGCCGACCTCGAGGCGATCTTCGCCAAGCTCACCAAAAAACCAGTCGCCCCCGCAAACCTGCAGCGCAGAGCCGGCATCGATCGTGACAGCTTCGAGAAGGCCCTCGAGAAGCTCGTCATCCACGGCGGCGCGCTGGCGACGATGGACGAGGAGATCACCCGCGGCGCCGCGGCCTGGAAGGCCCCCTACGTCGCCCAGCGCGAGCACAAGCACAACCAGCTCCAGGTCATGACCCGCTTCGCCGCGTCGCACGGCTGCCGCATGGTCCACCTGGTCCGCCACTTCGGCGACCAGGAGGACAGCGGCGAGCCCTGCGGCATCTGTGATGTCTGCGCCCCCGACCGCTGCATCGCCCGCCGCTTTCGCGAGCCCAGCAAGGCCGAACAGGCCCACGTCGCGCGCATGATGGCCGCCCTGGCCGAGGGCGACGGCCAGGCGACCGGCAGGCTCCACCGCGAGACCTTTCCCGACGGCGACCTCGACCGCCGCTCCTTCGAGCACCTGCTCGCTGGCCTGGTCGCGGCCGGCCTCGTCATCGTCGAGCAGACCTCCTTTGAAAAGGATGGCAAGACCATCCCCTTCGAGCGCGCATCGCTGTCCTACAAGGGCCGGCAACAGGGCGCCAGCGCGCCGCGGCTGGCGCTGCCGGCGAAGCAGGCGAAGCGCGATGCGCCGGTCCGGCGCTCCGGCGCGCAGCGCAAGAGCCCCGCGAAGGGCAAGACCGCCGCGAAGGCCAAGACCAAGACCAAGACCAAGACCAAGACCAAGAGCGCCGCCAAGAACAAGTGGGCGTTCATCAACAAGCACAGATGACGTGCATACGCTGATATCCCGCGTCCCCCGATGAGCGAGCTGCGAGCGCGCTTACCTGGCCGGCTTCGCGGGCGCCAGCGCCGTGCCGCGGTCGAGGTTCAGGGCCACGCCCTGGGCGCTGCCCGTGCGGTACACGGACCACGAGGTCGCGTCCTTGACGGTGTCCTTGACCGGGTCCGCGACGACGATCCACACCTCGTCGTCACGGACGGCCACCACCTGCGCGATGTCACCGGTGACGCCCGGTGGCAGGCCGTGCCGCTCCCACTTGCCCTGGGGCGCGCGGCGCAGCAGGGTGTCGGTCGCCAGCCAGATCGCACCATCGGTGCCGACCGCGATCGTATCGACGCTCTGGCCGCCGGGCACCGCCTCGCCGATCCAGGACCCCTCCTCGCGCCGGACCAGGAACGCCCCGCTGAACGCGTCCTCTCCCGGCTTGACGGGCGTCTGCGCGTGCACGGAGAGGATGGCCTCCCGCGGCGCGATCGGGACCTGAATGTTGCCCAGCGAGACGGTCGGTGGCGCGCCGCACAGCCGCAGCGGCAAGATCTCCTCGACCGCAGGATCACCGCAGGTCGGGCACCAGTGGATCATCATGTGATTCGCCCGCGATAGATCGTCGATCGCGAACACGTCCCCCGCCGGCAGCGCGAAGAACTTCTCCGGACAGAAGCTCGCGTTGCCCACCCGCGACAGCCTCGGCGGCAGCTCACCCACCGCGCCGAACGACTCGAAGGCCAGCCGCGGACGGGCGCTGCAGTCCAGCGCGAGCACACGCCCCTCGGTCCACCGGTACACCTCCGCCATGCCGTCGCCGAGCAGCGCCTTCTTGGTCTCCCGGCTCCACCGATCGGACTGCCACCGCCACAGATCGAACTCTTGCCCGCCGGTATCTTCGGCGTGAGCCCCCCGCAAGGTCACCAGCCAGGCGTCCTCGGGCCACGCGCCGAACACCGCGACCACCGGCTTCTTCGCCAGCCCGACCGCACGCCGGGTCGAGTGCGCCAGCGCCTTGCCGGGCTCCCCGTCGTACAGGTGCGCCCCTGCGGCCACGAACACGACGTCGCCGATGCCGCCGAGGAACACCCGCGCATGCGAGGTCCCGACCAGCTCCCAGGTCCGCACGACCGACGCGATCGCCTCCGCGGCGACCGGCTCGATGCAGTCCTCCTTCGCCGGTTCCACCACCGGCGTCGCCTGCTTCGGCGCGTCCGGGGCCGGTGTCGCTGGCTTCACCGCAGCCGCAGCCGGCGGCTTGTTCGCCACCGGCGCATCGCTCGAGCAGGCGACGGCGGCGGCAACGACGGCGGTCATGCCCAGCGACCGAAGAGCATCCATGCCGGGAGTGTATCCCGACCGCCCCGCGGCCGGGAGCATGGCCGTCAGGAGCGTCGATACCGCGTGAGTCGCGGAACCCAGCAACGCACATTCGCGCGGTAATGATCATAACTCGCGCCGAATCGCTCCGCGAGATCACGCTCCTCCATCGGGCGAGCGATGACGTGCCAGATCGCCCCACCGGCCCCCGCATAGACCAGCGTGCTCCACGAGCCATTGTAGACGCCGACCGCGAAGCCCACGGCGAGCCCGCCGAATGCCATCGGGTTGCGCAGGTACCGATACGGGCCGACGACCACGAGGTCGCGTGCCGTCTGCGTGGGGAATGGTGTGCCGCGACCGATCACGGCGAGCATCACCCCCGACCACAGGTTGAAGCCCGCGCCGACGAGCCCGATCGCGAGCGCGACCAGCTCCTGACCCGTGAATCCGAACCCCGGCACCCCGAGCTCGCGCTCGATCCGCACGATCAGCCACGGCATGACGCCGATGAAGACGACCCAAAAGAGGATCGTTTGGCCGAGCGTGTGCGCGAGGTTTGCGCTGGTCGAGCGCTCGGCGGCGGGCTCGAAGACCTTCATGCCGCGGGAGGATAACAGGTCGACCCGTCCACTCACGCGCAGACGCCCTTGAATCGCGCGCCGATCGCAGCGAGCATCGCCGAATGCAGGGCAGGCCATCCACTGACAGCGCCCCGCCGGCGGCCACGGACGCGCGCGTGCGGGTGGCCAGGCCCGAGGAGGCCGAACACCTGCGAGAGATCGAGCGGGCCTCGGCCCAGCGCTTCATCCCCATCGGCATGCCCGCGCTCGCCGCCGACGAGCCGACCGACGTCGCCACGCTGCACCGCCGCGGCGCCGCGGGCCACCTGCTGGTCAGCGAGGGTGACGGACAAGCACCTGTCGCTTTTGTCATGTTCCGTGAGGTCGACGGCTGCGCTTACATCGAGCAGATCGACGTGCTGCCGGCGCACGCCGGACGCCGGCTCGGCGCGGCGCTGATCGACGCGGTCGAGGCGGTGGCGATCCGTGAGGGCTGGCCGGCGCTGCTGCTCTCGACGTTTCGCGAGGTCCCGTGGAACGCCCCGTACTACCGCCGGCTCGAGTTCGAGGACCTGCCCGATCCGACCCTCGGCCCCGCCCTGCTCGAGATCCGCGCCGAGCACATCAAGCGCGGCCTCGACGAGACCCGCCGCGTATTCATGCGCCGCCCCGTGAAGCGCATCAGCGAAGTGACGCCGCTCAGGGTCCGCCCATATCCGCGGACATGAACGGCGTGGGGTCCTCCTGCACGCCGATGACCTCCATGCGGGTGATCGGCCGGGCCGGGCCGCCGAAGGTCTCCGCGCGGTTGGTGCCGCTCGTCAGCTCGCCCAGCACCGGATAACCGCGCGGGTCGAGGCGTCGCATCGCCGCCTCGCACAGCCGCGAGAAGTTCGTGAACTCGCCGGTGAGCACCGAGAACTCGAGACAGCGGGTGTAGGCCATGCTGGCCTGCACGGACCATCTGGTGGCCCGGTCGCGTAGCTCGCCGCAGAAGGCCTCGACCTGCTCCTCGCTGACCAGCGCGGCGGGGACCTCGATGCCGAGCAGACCATCGGCCCGAACCTGGGCGAGCTGACCGCCGCGAGCCATCGCCGCGATCGTCATTCGTGGGCTGCGCTTGGCCCAGGCGAGCTGGGCGTACTGCTTCTCGGCCTCGTCGGCCAGCTCCTGGCTGCTCTGGACATAAGTCTTGAAGCGCATCAGCGAGACATCGCGGCGCTTGATCTGCTCCCTATAAATACGCTCCCACTTCGGGATCCCCGAGTCGCGCCGCCACTCGTCGACGTGAAAGTTCAGCCCGTCCGGGACCTCGATCTCGAGCGTCTGCTCGAAGCGCTGATCCGCGACATACAGGGTCGCGAGACCGACCGCCTCCTCGTACTCGCGGCGGCGCTGCGGCTGGTCCTCGGGGATGCGGGGATCGCCCGAGGCGGCGAGGCGGAGCACCACGGCGAGCTGGCGCTGCGCCTCGGCGGCGCGGGCCTTGTTGCGCGGATAAACACGCATCGCGTCCCAGCCGCAGCGTTCGGGCCGCGACCAATTCGGTCGCGGCTTGGCTGCACGCATCCGGGAACCCGCAACCTTCGATCCGGAGCCGGCCCGGGGCCACTGCCGCCCGATGCACAGATCGTCGACCAGCCCCTTGTCGCAGGCCCGTCGCCAGAGGCTCTCGGCGATCGTCAGCTCGGCGACGACCCGACGGTCGAGGCCGGCGGTCCTGCCATATCGCTCGAGGAACGCCCTGGCATGGGCGACGCGCTCATCCTCCCGGTCCAGCAACAACCGCCGGGACCAGTACACCTCGGCGGCCCGCGCCGGATCGCTGCGCTGCAGCAGCTGCTCGATCCGGTCGAGGTCGGCGAATGCCAGCTCGCGCTGACCGAGCCCGAAGCGCAGCTGCGCGGCCTCCTGCAGCAGCTCCGGCGTGGCCGGGTTCTTCGGATAGCGAGCAGCGTACAGCTCGGCCAGCTCGGCGGCGTCGGCGAAACGAGCCAGCGCCTGGTGACCCTTCACGAGCCGCAGCAGGCTGGCCTCGGCGAGCGGGTGCTGCGGAGCCTCGACGACGACCCGCTGATACTGCTGCGCCGCGGCCCCCCATAGACCCGCGCCCGCGAGGCACATCGCGGCGTCCACGAGCGACTGCGGGTCGTCCTGCCGGGGCGTCGCGCACACGGGCATCATCTCTGCATCACCAGCATGAACACCAGCCGGCGCCGCGAGAGCAGCCAGCGCGCCGAGCAGCACGAGACGACGGGGCGAGCGCATGGGCCATGGTCGCACCGCCGCGGCCCCGCCTCAACCTCGATCCACCGCGCGCCCGCGCTCAGCCGCTCACCTGCGCCGGCGAAACGCGCCTAGCATCCAGCCATAGAGCAGGATACCCGTGAATCCGAGCCCACCGACGCCGGCCATCCAGCGGCCGAAGCTGGTGTGTGGCTTGCCACAAACGGTGTACCACTCGCTGCCCGCAGCCGGCCGCTGCGCGACGCAGTCGAAGCGATAATCCTCGTCAAAGTCCTCGGCGCACACGTACTGATAGCGCGTCAGCCCGGTGATATCGGTGGCCTCGACGTGGCACTCGCCGTAGGTCTGGTGCATGCTCTCGTTGCGATGGGAGCCCGGCTCGAAGCCGGCGAGGATCAGCACCAGCGCCGTGAAATATACATAAGCGCCCATCCGCAGCAGGGCGTCCTGCGGCCGCGGCTCTGCGGGCGTGGCCCGGCGCAGACCCATCACCACGATCGCCCCATAGATCACGACCACGGTCAGCAGCGCGAGGATGCCCGGCACCCCGCCGTCGAGCTGCTGCAGCGGGGTCATCTCCACCATCATGAGCACCGAGCTGCACGCGGCGACCAGCGCGATCCCCGTTAAAAACGTCTTGCCCGAGGCCGCGGGGTCGCGGTCGATCACCCGGCCCAGCAGCCACGCGAAGATCGCCACGAAGGTGATGACCCACATCGTGCTGCCGATCGGCGCGCCCAGCAGGCGGTTCCCGATCAGCTTGTCCGTATCGTGCCAGGTCCACCACGAGAACTTGGCCCCGACGATGTCGTAGGGCGCATAAAACAGGCTCGCCGCCAGGCCGGTCAGGGCCGCGCGGGCCAGCGGCGGCAGGCCCAGGCGCCACACCGACACCGTCGGGAAGTACATGAAGCACACGTACACGCAGGAGATGTACAGCGGCAGCCGCGGCGTGATCATGATCGTCGCCTGCGCCTGCCAGAAGTTGTTCACCAGCGGCAGCGCCATGAAGATCATGTCGTTCGCGGTGCCGGCGATCAGCGCCGCGAACCACACCAGCACGTGCTTGCGGCGCTGCTCGCCCTGCCGCCACGCGTGCGCGAAGGCCAGCACCGCGAGGGTGATGAACAGGTACTCCCCGAGCAAAAACGACGGCATCGTCGCCCATTTTTCCATGGGGTTCATGAACACCTGCCACGGCAGGTGCTGCTCGAGGTCCCAGGGCATCATGGCGATCATGCTATTCTCCGCCCGCTACTTGTAGACCACGAACCTCGGCTTGGCCGCCCTGGAGCCGCTGTGGACGCCGCTGTGGACGCCGCTGTGGACGCCGCTGTCGAAGCCCTCGGCGGACTTGCCCTTGCCGCCGAACACGTCGATCCCGTAGCGACGGTCGACCCGGCGCAGGGTCCCGTGGAAGCGGTCCCAGATCTGGAGGCACTGGCCGAAGTTGACGTGGAAGTACACGTGATGGTCGTCGTGGTATTCGACCGGCCCCTGCCACGGCCAGCGCGAGCTCAGCTTGATGCCCGAGTGGTCGATGATATTGAAGACCAGGATGTAGATGAAGATCGTGATCGCCGAGATGTAGTGGACCGGGAGCAGGAACAGCGGGATGAAGGTCGTCGCCTGGAACAGGATGAACTCGGCCGGGTGCATCGCCGTGACCACGAAGGGCGTGGTCGCGATGTAGCGGTGGTGCCAGCGGTGAATGTGGGGGAACAGCGCCTTGATGTGCAGGAAGCGGTGGGCGTAGTACGCGAGGCCGTCGACCAGCACGAACAGCAGCGCGGTGCTGAAGAGGGTGTAAAACCAGCCATACTCGTCGACGTCGAAGTAGATCGGCGTCGGCATCCCGCGGCTGAGCCCGTAGATCATCGTGCCCGACAGCAGGCCGCCGATGCACAGGTTCATGCTGCTCAGCCACATCGCCTGGCGCTGCTGGTCCGGGCGCAGGAACCGGCGCGGCTGGCATTTCCAGGTCTCCGGCCGGTCGCGGCGCAGCACGTAATACTTGATGTGATAATAACCACCGACGCCCCACAGGAGCACCAGGCCCCCGAGGATCGAGGCCACCACGTAACCGAACCAGGCCAGCCACTCCATGCTTTAAACCGCGCGATCCAGGGGAAAGAGCCACGGCCGGACCCGGCCGGTCGAAAACGTGAAAGGAAAATCCGCGCCCACGGGTCGCACGGTAGCGGCCAGCGCATCCACGGTCAACCGCCCGCAGGGACCGGCCCGCGGGCGCCCTCGTGACCTCGCGCGGCACCGCCTTCGCACCCGCGTGAGGCACGCGTCCATCCACGTCGATCCGCGGCAAGCCACGTCAAGCCACGGCAGGCCACATCATGGTGCGACGAGCCACGCGGCGACGTCGTCGCGCAGGGCTTGGGGCTGGTCGAGGCTGACCGCGTGAGATGCGTCGTAGCTGGGGAAGCGGATGTTACGCAGGCCCGGCGCCGGCTCGCCCGGGAACGGCGCGTCGGCGAACTGCACCGCGATCTCGCCCGCCATCACGTCGATCGCGCTGACGATGCTGTCATATTTCGCCAGCGACCCGGGGATCGACGGCGAGTAAATCGCCACGTCGCGCTCGGCCGAGGTGATGAAGGTGTCGACATAGGCGAGGTTATGCAGGAAGAGGGTCTCGTAGTGGAAATCGCCGGACGAGATGCCGATATAGGCCGTCAGCGGCGAGCGAAACAGGGTGTTGGCCTCGTTGAGCAGCGACAGATAATAGCGGTCCCAGGCGGCGAGCTCGCCGAGCCCGGTCACGTCGCCGTTGTCGTCCGGATAGCTGAAGATCCCGTTCATGCGAAACGCCCCCGCGCGCTGGTCGGCCGGCAGACCGGGGACCGACTCGGGCGGCACGGCGAGCACCGCCTCGAGCCGCTCGAGGTCGGACATGCCGGCCTTGACCAGCGCGAACAGGTTGGCGAGCCACGAGACCGGCGCGTTCAGGTCGTAGCGGCTGCGCCCGGCGCCCTCGACGAACGCGAGCGCGTTGGAGAAGGGCTCGCACGGCGGGCCCTTCTCGCTGCACGGAATGAAGGTCTTGCCCACCTGCGCCGCGAGCTTGAACACCGGCGAGCCCGGCAGGTCCAGGAGCGCGCCGGCGACCGCGCGCTGGGCGTCCCCGAGGCTCGGCTGGATCAGCACCTGGCGACCGAACTGCTCGGCGATCAGGGGCGGGGTCCAGGTCGCGACCTCGGGGTCGCGCACCGCCAAGAATGCCTCGATCTCGGCGACCAGCGCCGGGTCGTTGTAGCGGCCCGCGCCGCCCTCGTCGAAGTCGGCGAAGAACAGCAGCAGGCTCAGGATCAGCGTCGCCCGCACCCCGCCGTAGCTCTCGCCGACGACCACGACCTCGTTGGCGTACAGCTGCGGATGAGACGTCAAGAACCGCAGGATCACCCGCACGAAGTCGGCCGCGTCGATGTAGCTGTTGAAGTTGGCGAGCTCGAAGGCCGCCTTGCGCAGCTCGGGATCCGCGACGGCCTCCGCGTCCTCCGCCAGCAGATACGAGAAGCCGGTCCCGCGCGCGTCGATATACAACAGATGCCCCATCGTCGCCCACGACCCGGGGTTGTCCTGCACCTCCGGCGTCAAGCGCTGCGGCCCGGTGCCCAGCGCCATCAACACCCCCGTCGACGAGCCCGGACCACCATTGAACAATACGAACAGCGGGCGCCCCGGCTCCAGGTCCGCCGCCGGGCGAAAGCTATAAAAGATCCGCGCCGGCGTCGAGGTCCGCGCATTCGCCTTGGCGCCCTTGCCGACCACGAATTCCACCGGCTCGATCTCTATAAAGCCGGCCTCCGGCGCCAGCGGCGGGCACGCACATTCCCAGCCCTGCTCGCCGCAGCTGCACCCCGCGCACGGCTCCGGCCCCAAACAGCTCGGGGCCGCGCCGGTGCTGCCCGTGCTCGTGGCCTCACCCGTGCTCGTCGCATCACCCGTGCTCGTCGCATCACCCGTGCTCGTGCCCTCACCCGTGCTCGTCGTTTCGGTGCCCGGCTCGCCGGTGCTGGTCGGCACGGCCGTGCCCGTCACGGCCGCGGTGCTGCTGCCGGGCTCGCTGTCCGAACCGGCAGAGCCCGGCTCGCTGTCACTCGCGGAGAGCGTGGCGACGTCCGGCGAGGCACTGCACGCGGACAGCACCAGCCAGCCTGCGAACACCGGGCTCATCCGCATCAAAGGCATGAGGAGCAGCGTCGCACGAACATCGGCAGGGATCCAGCGCCCCCCAGGATCGCGCGCCGGGCCAGGGCCAGGGCAGCCCCTCGAGGATGGCGCGCACGATCAGGGGGCACTCGGCGTAGCAGCGGTCCGACAGCGCCAGCGTCAGGAAGTATGCGCGCGCGTCGGGGTCGAGCCCGGCGAGCCAGTTGCGCACGACCCCCTCGGCGACCCCGCAGTCGAGCTCGACGCGCTCCTCGGCGACCTCGCGGCGCAGCGCGACGACGACCCAGGCGATGACCCCACCGATGCGGTCCGCCAGGTCCTCCAGCGAACACGCGCCAGCGCCCAGCGGGTCGGCCGATCGCTCCGGGCGCTCGCGCAACGCATCCATCGCTTCTCTCATATCGTTCGACCCTTCCAGTTTCATCTGGGAAAAACCCGTGGCCAGACATCTGCCGGTCGTCCGGCTGCTCCGGTGGGGCCACCGCCCGACGCTCCGAGACGACCGCAGTCCGACCCCGATCGCCGCACGCGACCGGCAAGTTCTCGATCGTGGCATTGAGCAGCGCGCCGCTCCGCACGCCGGACTCGATGACGCGTGCCCGGACCGCGAAGCGCTCACATAACCACAGCGTCGCATCCGATCATGAGCCGCGTCATCGACCATTTTATTATCTACGGTGTCATCGGCTGGTGCGCCGAGATTTTGTGGACGGCATGTCATGACTTTCTCACCGGCTTCCGCGTCGACCCCGCCGACCCCTCCATCAAGGTCCCGCTGACCCCGCCGGAGCGCTGGCGCCTCTGTGGGTCCACCTATCTGTGGATGTTCCCGCTGTACGGCGCCGGCGGCCTGCTCTTCGAGCCCCTCCACGACGCCCTGCGCCACCACCCCTGGCCGCTGCGCGGCCTGGTCTGGACCGTACTGATCTTCCTCGTCGAATATGCCAGCGGCTGGGCCCTGCGCCGCCTGACCGGCCGCTGCCCCTGGGACTACGCGTATGCTGCCACCAATATCCACGGACTCATCCGCATCGACTACACGCCGGTCTGGTTCGCCTTCGGCCTGCTGCTCGAGTATGTCCACGACACCCTGAACGCCCTGGCCTGAGCCCCCGGCCCGCGCTCAGCTGCGCGGCGGAGGCGGAGGCGGCGGCGGCGGCGGCGGCACGCTCGCATCCGTGTCACTGCCCGGACCACTGCCCACTCCGCTCTTGCTGCCACGGTATGAATTGCCCGTGTCGGGGTCCGTGGATCGCGGGCCGGTGCCCACGTCGCTGGATCCAGTATTGGCGCCCGAGCTGCCCTCGGTGCCCATGTTGCTGCCGGTGGAGCCCATGCCCCGGCTCGAATCCCCGCCCATGCCCGAGCCGGTGCCGGTGTGGTGGGTGTCGTCGTGGTGGTAGGACCCGGACGAGGCGGGGCGGGCGGTGTCGGGCTGATTGCGGGCGCAGCCGCCGAGCGGGGCCACGAAGCAGAGCGGCAGCGCTGCGAGCATAAAGAGCTTCAGGTTGCAATGGGTCACGGTCGTTTCTCCCTGATCTTGCTGGCGTCGCCGCATACCGGCCCAAGGCCCGTACGGGCGCGAATGAAGCATTCGACCTCGGGCTATGATCAACCTTTAGCAGCGCGCAAGCAGACCCGAGCATCACCCATGAATCATCGATCGGCCGCGGCCGACGAAGGTCCGGTCATTGGCGATGAGACCTGGTTCAAAATCGGCCCGTGCGCGGCTGCGTGCGGGCGGATCCGCGCGGCGCCCCGCGCGCGCATCGGCCCTCCGGGAGCTTGCGACGGCCCCATCGGCCGATGCACTGCGAGCCCCACGCCGACCCGCTTGCGCGACCTCCGGGATCCACCACCATCGCCCCGGAGGCTCTTCTTTTGCGGATTCATCATCTCAACTGTGGAACAATGTGCCCCTACGGCGGGCAATTCATGGGACGCCCGGAGCCCGGCCTGGGTCCATCACCGCTGACCTGCCATTGTCTGCTGCTGGAGACCGAGGCCGGCCTCGTGCTGGTCGACACCGGGATCGGGACCCTCGATGTCACCGCCCCGCTACCGCGATTGAGCCGGTTTTTCGTCGGTCTGCTGCGACCCCGCCTCGATATGGAGGAGACCGCCCTCCACCAGGTCCAGCGCCTCGGCTTCTCGCCCGCCGATGTCCGCCATATCATCCTCACCCACCTCGACTTCGACCACGCCGGCGGCATCACCGACTTTCCCGAGGCCACCGTGCACCTGCTCGGCGCGGAGCTCGACGCGGCCAGACACCGCCGCGCCCCGATCGAGCGCGCCCGCTATCGACCCCTGCAGTGGCCGCCACCCTCGTCCTGGCAGCCCTACAGCCCCACGGGTGAGCCCTGGTTCGGCTTCGGCAGCGTGCGCCAGCTGATCGGCCTACCCCCGGAGATCCTTCTCATCCCGCTGCCCGGCCATACCGCCGGCCACACCGGCGTCGCCATCAATACCGGCGACGGCTGGCTGCTGCACGCCGGCGACGCCTATTTTTATCGCGGCGAGATGGACCCCCACGACCCGAGCTGCCCGATCGGGCTGCGTGCCTATCAGACGATGATGGAGGTCGACCGCCAGGCCCGACTCGGCAACCAGCGGCGCCTGCGCGACCTGGTGCGCACCCACGGCCGCTCCGTGCAGGTGATGTGCGCCCACGACCACGTCGAGTTCGAGGCCTTCGCCATCCGCGAGCGCAGCGCCGAGGCCGGCGTGGCCGCCAACGAGGCCGCACAGTGAATCACTGATGTGTCCGGTGCGCTCGGGTCGCCTCCTGTGCGCCGAAAGCGGCGAGCTCGGCGAGCTCGGCGAGCTCGCCGCTCCAGCGCCCCACCTCCGCGCTCAGGTGCAGAGCCTCGGGGCGGCTCAGGTCACGTCGCCGTCGACATAGACCCAGCGCCCCTGCTCCCGCGCGAAGCGGCTGCGCTCACGTTGCACAAAAGTTCGGCCCTGCGAACGAAGGGTCGCCGCGAAGGCGACCACGCCGGTGTCCTCCAGCAGCCCGCCGCCCTGGACCTCGAGGATGCGCAGCGAGACCCCGCCGAGGCCCTGGCAGTAGGCCGCGAGGCCGGCCCGGTCGAGGCGCCCACGCGCCGCCGCGGCGGTTGTTTTTACCAGATAATCGACCGCGCCTTCGAGGTAGGCGGTGTAGCGGCTGCGCATCAGCTGGGCCGCGGTCTCGGCGTGGCGGGTGCCGGCCAGCAGGGGACCGCAGCAGTCGGCGATGTCGGCCGTGCAGCCACAGGGACAGGGTCGCGCGGGCATGGTGCGGCTATGCCACGAAAGTGTGGACCGTGATCGGGGCTTCGTGCCCGCGCAGGTGGATCTCCCCGCGCAGCGCCAGAGGCGGGAGCTCGAGCCCTGCGTGCTGCGCGGCGGCCGAGGCGGCCTCGGAGATCAGCACGTCGACGACGGCGTCCTTGGTCGCCGACTCGAGGCGGCTCGCCAGGTTCACCGCGTCGCCGATCACCGTATATTGCATGCGCTCGGCGGTGCCGATGTTGCCGGCGACCATCGATCCATAATGAATGCCGATGCCGTGGGCCAGCGGTGGCAGCCCGCGGCCCGCGCGGTCGACGTTATGTCGGCGCAGCGCCACGCCCATGCGCGCCGCGGCGCGGATCGCCCGGGCCGCGTCGTCCGGGTGCTCGCTGGGGACCCCGAACACCGCCATGATCGCGTCGCCGATGTACTTGTCGACCACGCCGCCCTCGGCCCTGATCTCCGCGACCATGTCGTGCAGGTAGGCGTTCAGCTCCTCGACCAGCGCCTCCGGGCTCAGACGCTCGGCGTAGCGGGTGAAGCCGCGCAGGTCGGAGAACAGCACCGCCGCGCGCTTGCTGGAGCCGCCGAGGGCCAGCGGCGCCTCGCTGTTCATCGCCGTCGAGGCGACCTCCTCGGACACGTAGACGCCGAGGCGCTGGCGGGCGCGCTCGGCCATCACCGCCGCGTTCGCGCCCTGCAGCACCAGCGAGCGGGTGCGACTGGCGATGCTGTGGCTGATGATCGACGAGACCGCGAAGAAGGCCCCCGCGAACACCATCTCGGGCGGCGAATAGGTGATGAGGGAGACATTGACCGCGCGATCGAAGACGAGCAGACCGACGAGGCCGAGCCCGTGCAGCGCCGACCCGAACAGCGCGCCGCGCTCCGACAGGCGGATGCCCGCGCCGATGATCGCCAGATACACGATCACGAACTCGGGCTCGCGGAGGACGCCCGCGAAGGCCGTGTGCGGCCACATCACCGCGGCCCCGAGGCTGACGTAGACGACCAGCGCGTCGACCATCATCGACAAGTACAGCCGCAGCGCCGTCACCTGGCCCAGGCGGGCCCACCGCAGCGACAACAGCGAGAAGCCGAGGCCGACCCCCAGGCTGGTGATGATCAGCCACGACTTGATGTCCCCGATCAGCAGCGCCTGCGCGCGGACCGGCAGGTGCATGAGCAAAAAGATGCTGCAGGCGATCAGGCGGGCGAGCGCGACCGAGGCCTCGCCGCGTTGCTGGGCGCCGCGCAGGAATTCATCGAGGACGCGGGCACCGCCCTCGGGCGTCATGGGGTCGGCGATGGGGCCACGGTATCACGCGACCGGCGGCGCGAGCGCGGGCGTTCCCGCGACCCCTGGCGCCGGTATGCGCGGTTTTGTTATAAAAAAAGATCACCACCGACGAGCACGAGCCGCGGCGTGTCACCACACCGCAGCTCGTGATGCGCAGAACAGGCGCAGGCCCGAAGCCCGCGCCGGCTCTCAGCGCTGGGTCCCGAAGCGCTGACCCTGCTTGCTCTCATCCTCGCGGCCCGAGCCGAAGCTGCCCTGGCTGCTCTGCTGGCCCCAGCCCTCGTTCTGGCCCTGACCGTACTGGCCCTGACCGTACTGGCCCTGGCCGCTCTGCTGGCCCCAGCCCTCGTTCTGCCCGAACTGGCCCTGGCCCTGCTGCCGCCAGTCGCTCTGCTGCCCGTAGCCCCGGCTCTGGCCGTAGCTGCCCTGGCCCTGATCCTGCTGCCGCCAGTCGCTCTGCTGCCCGTAGCGGCCCTGGCCGCCGAAGCTGCCCTGGCCCTGATCCTGCTGCCGCCAGTCGCTCTGCTG
>NZ_JACCSO010000061.1 GCF_013812955.1 Nannocystis sp.
GAGCAGACGGTCACCGCGCGGCCGCTCGAGCGGATCACCGGCACCGTGCTCGACCCCCGCGGCGAGCCGGTCCCCGGCGCAGCGCTGATGGTCCGTCGCGGTCGCGACGACGACCCGATGGCCCTGCCGCCGTTCACCGCGCGTAACACGGTCGCCGACGCCGAGGGGGTGTTCAACTTCGCCCGCGTCGAGCGCCCGCCCTGCGACCCCTGCGGCGAGGCGAGCGGGCGCTGCGAGGTGGGCGATCCGCTCGAGGTCCCGACCTACAACGCGATGGTGCTGGTCGCGCGCGCGCCGGGCTATCGCAGCGTCGAGCGACCGGTGGAGCTGACCGAGGACGACTGGTCGATTACGCTGCTCCCGCCGCTGGCGCCGGTGACCGGGACGCTGCTGGACGCGGATGGGCACGCCTTTCCGCGTGCGCGCATTCTCGCGCGGTCGCGGCTGCGCAGCTACGAGCTGCATCAAGCGGTCGTCGAGGGCAGCAGCTTTCGGTTCACTGCGATCGGGGAGGGGGGCTATGACCTGCGTGCGCTGCAGGACGGCGCGGTGCTGGCGACGGCGACGGAGGTCGAGGCCGGGGCGCAGCTGGACCTGATCGGCACTCGGCCGGCGAGCGGTCCGGCGCTGGTGGTCGAGCTGCGGCGCAGCGACGACGGCGCAGCGGTGAGCGGCGCGCAAGTCGACGGCGGGCCGTTCTCCGGAGCGCGCACCGACGAGGACGGAGCGGTGCACGCGGAGGACGTGGCGCCAGGCACCTATGCGCTGGTGATCCGGGCGCCAGGCGCGGGTATGCAGCGGATCGAGCTCGAGGTGCCG
Organism: Nannocystis sp.; assembly: GCF_013812955.1. Classification (GTDB taxonomy): domain Bacteria; phylum Myxococcota_A; class Polyangia; order Nannocystales; family Nannocystaceae; genus Nannocystis. The sequence goes on from NZ_JACCSO010000061.1 coordinate 820, forward strand.
GAGGCCGATTCTGCAAGCGCTTCCGCGGCCGGTGGAACCATCGTCCGCCGCGTCGACATCGTGTACAACGCGCCCTAGGCGTGCACGACGAGGCGGCAGCGGTCCCCGGGCGAGCCAGCGAGTTCCCGCGGGTGTTCGGCAAGTACGTCCTGCTCCGCGAGATGGCGCGCGGCGGGATGGGCGAGCTGTTCCTCGCGGCGGCCGGCGAAAAAGGGGGCATGGAGAAGCTGTGCGTCGTCAAGACCTTGCTGGCGGACAGCGACGGCGACGAGCTGCGTGGGCGCTTCTTCGACGAGGCCAGGGTGGTGGTGCGACTGAACCACGCCAACCTCGTGCAGGTCTTCGACGTCGGCCAGGTCAGCGGCGAGCTGTACCTGGCGATGGAGCTGGTCGAGGGCAAGGACCTGCGGGCGGTGTGGAACCGCTGCGCGCAGCTGCAGCGGCGCATCCCGGTGGACATCGCGGTGTTCGTGGTCCGCGAGCTGATGCGCGGGCTGTCCTATGTGCACGACGCGATGGGGCTCGGGCTGGTGCACCGCGACATCTCGCCGCCCAACATCCTGGTCGGCTACCGCGGCGAGGTGAAGTTGACCGACTTCGGTCTGGCGAAGAGCGCCCTGCGCACCGAGGTCACCAACCCGGGGCGGGTGTTCGGGCGCTACAACTACCTCTCGCCGGAGCAGGCGCGCGGGCAAGCGGTCGACCTGCGGGTCGACATCTACGCGGCGGGGATCGTGCTGTGGGAATTGCTCACGGGGCGGCAGCTGTTCTCGGCCAGCGCACACAGCCACAGCGCGGCGTTGGCGGCAGCCCGGGACCCGCTGATCCGCGCGCCCTCCGAGCTGGTCCCGGGGATCCCCGATGGCCTCGATTCGGTGGTTTTGCGGGCTCTGGCGACCGAGCGAGAACTGCGCTACCAGACCGCGGATCGTTTTCGCGCCAGTTTGTCGGAGCTGATGGCGCGAAATTACCCGGCCTGCGACACGGACCGGGTCGGGGACTGGATGCGCGACATTTTCGCGCGAGACCACAAATTTGAGACTCAGGACTACGCAAGCTACGTTCGCGAAGATTTCTCCAGGGTGCGCGAGCAAGGCCGGGGGCAGGACGCCATCAGCCTCTCGGATTCCATGGACATCCCCCGCCGGGGTCGGCGAGCAGCAAGCGAGAGCAGGATGGGCGACACCGAGGACATGGGGCTTCTGAGCGGGCAAGCAGCCCGCACGACAGCGTCGACACGCGAGGAGGCCGAGCAACGATGGGGCAGCATCGTCGCCGATCGTTACCGCGTCGAGGACCTGCAGGCCTTCGACGACATGGGCGCGCTGTATCGGGCCCGCGACACCGAGCGCCAGGTGCCTTGCGCGCTGCGTGTGCTGCCGGAGATCTACGCGCGTGACCCGGAGGTGATGGCCCGCTTCATCCGCGACGCCCAGGCGGCGCAGGAGCTGAAGCACCCCAACATCGCGCAGGTGTTCGACATCGGCAAGCTCGAGGACGGCAGCGTATACGCGGTCACCGAGCTGCTCGACGGGCAGAACCTCGCGGCGATCCTCCAGGAAGAGGGCCGGATCTCGGCGGGCCGGGCGGTGCACGTCGCCAGCCAGGTGTCGCGGGCGCTGGGCACAGCGCACGAGTCGGGCATCATCCATCGCGACTTCAAGCCGAGCAACGTGGTGCTCGTGGCGCTCGAGGGTGACCTCGACTTCGTGAAGGTCGTCGACTTCGGCATCTGCGCGCACGTCGACAGCGAGCCGACGGCGACCAGCTCGCAGCAGGAGCTGATCATCGGCTCGCCCGACTACATGGCCCCGGAGCAAGCCGCGGGCGCGGAGGCCAACCCGGCCTCGGACATCTATGCGCTCGGCTCGGTGCTGTTCGAGATGCTGACCGGCCGCTTGCCCTACAAGGGTCGCAACGCGATCGATGTGCTGATCCAGAAGGGAGCCCGCGACGCGCCGCGCGTCAACGACCTCGTCAGCGATGTGCCCATGGGCCTCGCCGATGTCGTCGCACGCTGCCTGTCGCGGCGGCCCGAGGAGCGCCCACCCTCGATGCGCGTGCTCGAGGTGGACCTGCTGCGCGCGCTCGACAGCCCGGCGTCGCGGCCGGTCAAGAGCGCGGTGGCTGCCGCCCTCGCCGGCGCCGGCTCGCTGCGCGCCGATGACTCCGAGCGCTCGGCCAACTTGCCGATCCCGCCGCCGCCCGAGAGCGCCTCGAGCTCGATGCGCGCGCCGGTGCCGGCCGAGGCCAACACCTCAGGGGTGCGTCCGGCGAGCACCAGCGGCGATTCGCGCCCGCAGGTCACCTTCGTGCCGGTGCGTGAGCCGGCGCGCGAAGAGCCGCCGCCGCCGCAGCGGCCGCGCGCGCGCGAGACCGAGG
>NZ_JACCSO010000084.1 GCF_013812955.1 Nannocystis sp.
GCCGTGGACTGGGCGAGGCGGCGCAGGGTGTCGCGCACGGGGGTGGCGGCGTCGGGGCGCTTGCTCGGGGCGTTGCTGAGCAGCTGCGCGACGAGCTCGCTGAGGGCCTCGGGCACGCGACTGCCGAGCTCCTGCTGCAGGGTCGGTGCGGTGGAGCGCAGCTGGCAGGCGACCAGCTCGTTGACGCTCTCGCCCTGCCACAGGCGCCGGCCGATGCAGCATTCCCAGAGGATCACGCCGAGCGCATAGAGGTCGCCGCGGGCGTCGACGGGCTGGCCGACGGCCTGCTCGGGGGCCATGTAGCCGGGGGTGCCGAGGATGGCGCCGATGCGGGTGAGCGCGACCCCGCGGGTCGGCGCGGCTGGCTCTTCGGACAGGCGGGCGATGCCGAAGTCGACGACCTTGGCGTGGAAGCGGCCGTCGTCGCGCGGCTCGAGCAGGATGTTGTCGGGCTTGAGATCGCGGTGCACGACGCCGGCCGCGTGCGCGGCGGCGAGGGCGTCGGCGATCTGGGCCCCGAGCTCGACGGCGAGGGCCCAGGGTAGTCGGCCCTGAGTATCGAGGTGCCTCGCCAGGGTGACGCCGCGAACCAGCTGGATCACCAGGTAGGCGCCGCCCTCGGGGAAGTGGCCGTAGTCGAGGGCGCTCGCTACATGTGGATGATCGAGCTGGGCGGTGGCGAGAGCCTCGCGCGCGAAGCGGGCCTCGATCTGCGGGTTACTGGCGAACTCGGCGAGGATCGTCTTGATCGCGACTTGCTTGCGCAGCTTCAGGTGCTCGGCGACATAGACGGTGCCCATGCCGCCCTCGCCGAGTCGCTCGATGATGCGATAACGATCGTCGATGACGCGGCCGATGAAAGGGTCCGCGGGGTCGTCGCTGCCGGGCGAGGTCCCGGGCGAAGTCCCGGGCGCGGTCGACGGCACGGGCGCGGCGGTGGGCGCGGGCCCGCGAGGCTCGGGGACCGTGTCACCCCACGGAACCTCGGTTCGGACGGGCATGGCGGCGCAGTATACCCGGCGGGCCGCGGACTGGATCTCCGGGCGGCAGGCGGCTTCGCACGCGGCGGGCCGCCGCTGGTGCGGCGACCGGGCGGTCTCACAGCGGGCAGGGAACCGGCAAGAGCGGGGCCATCTCCGGGAACTGCACGTCGTTGACGGTCAGCTGCTCGATGGGATCTTGCACGACCCAGGTCTTGCCGCGCGGCGCGAGCGGGAGGCCGACGAGGTCGGTGATCTGGGCCTGGCCGCCGTCGGCGTAATGGAGGAGCAGGCCGCCGAGCATGCCCAGGTCGGGGTTCCCGGCCTGCGCATTGGCGGCCTGGCACAGCGAGGGCAGGATCGGCTGGGCGAGCAGCAGCACCGCCTGCGCCGGGTTGACGGCGTCGGGCAGCACGTCGATGACGTCGACCGGGGTGGGTGGGCCGTTATAGCAGGGGTAGTAGCAGTCGTATTCGTCGTAGCAGTTATAGTCGCAGTAATTGATCGCGTTGAACTGCGCCGGCTCGAAGTAGAGGGTCCGGCTGTAGCCGTAATAGTCGGCGCTGCGGTAGTTGCCGACGCTCAGGCGGAAGCGTTTGGGGTTGACCTGATCGACCGGCGCGATCGCCTCTGTGAAGGTGAGGCGGAGGATCTGCGGGTCGAGGAACTCGATGGCGACCAGCGCCGGCGGGGTGTTGTCCACCGGGGGTGGTGGCGGCGGCGGCGGGTCGGTGGTCGGGTTTAAAGTCGTCGGGTCGCTGCTGCTGTCGCCGCTGCTGTCGGTGCTCGTCTCGGTGTCGGAGTCGGTGTCTTGACCGCCGCCGGGGCAGCCGGTGAGGGCGAGGCTGCCACCCGCGAGTGCGGCGAGGCGATCGATGCGTAATCCAAGCATCCGGAGATCGTGACAAATCCGCGGCGGGGGGTCAATTGCGGACGCCTGGGCCCGGGCTCACGCGCTCCAGCAGGCGTGAGCCGAGGCCGAGCATCAGCAGGTCATCGCGGCTGAGGCCGAGGCGGCCGCCGAGTTCGACGTTCCAGGCGGCCACGGCGGCCTCCCACAGCCCGAGCTGACCGATGTTGGTGGCGTCGCGGAAGCGTTCGCGCGCCAGATGGATCGCGAAGCGCACCTGGATCTCGGGGCCGAGCGCGGCGATGGCCGCCGCGAGGCGGCTGGCGGGCAGGTGACGGCCGCTGTCGCCGGGTGGGGCGATCTTGAAGTCGTGCAGGCGCAGGTCGAGGTCGAGCGCGATCTGCTCGGGGTCGCTGCCGGATCTGCAGGCCAGTCCGAGGTCGATGTCACCGCCGCGGATCCAGCGGCCGGCGGCGCCGAGCTTGTGGGCGGCCGGGCCGAGCGGCACGCCCCGGGTCTTCCAGCCGTCGGCGCCGGCGGTGAAGGCGTAGCCGCGGGCGCTGCCGCGGGCCTCGCTGGTACACAGGACGTCGTGCATCGCGAACTCGCTGCGCAGCGGGGCGACGCTGAAGCGCTCGAGCACCAGCGAGAGGTTGCGAAACGGGGCGCCGATCGTGTCCTGGAAGTCGAGCTGGACGTCCTCGAGCTCGAGCCGGGCGACCACGAAGGCGTGCAGGGGCAACGAGCCGCCGCGGGTCTCGCGGCGGGTGAGATCGCCGCGCACACCGACGGCGCGAACCAGCTGGACCGGGACGGCGCGGCGGTAGATGTGCAGCATGTCGACGTCGAGCTCGAGGGTGCGGATCGTCAGCGAGAAGTCGACGTCCTGGCTGTCGGTGCGGCGCACGGTGACGTCGTCGAGCTCGAGGCGGCCGAGGAACAGGCTGCCGCGCGCGGCCTGAAACGTGATGTCGACGCCGGAGCGCAGCTCGATCTGGTCGAGGGCGATGCGCAGCGCCGGGGCGAACAGCAGCAGCTCGATGAGCACGAGGCCGACGACCAGCAGGCCGAAGCTGCCGATCGCGGTCCACACCAGGCGTCGCCACCAGCGAAGCAGCCCGATCCGGGCCCGTCGATGCAGCAGCAGCTGTCCGAGCAGCAACAGGGCGGCGCCGCCGAGGATGCACAGCAGGGTCGCCGCGATCACCAGCGGCACCGACAACAACTCGGCGACGACGAGGAGCACAGCCTCCACTTCGCCAGTGTCGCACCGGGCCGACCGGCTTACCAACACCTGAGCAGCGTTCGCTATGCGGTTCCGGGCCCGATCGGCTTGACATCTGCGCAGTGACGCGCGCGGCTGGGGGATTTCCTCGGCATCATCATGGGGCGACGGGTCGCCGAGGTTTGTGCCGGCATCCATGGCGGCGCTCGCGGGCGAGCGCTGTGGCGAGCGCTATGGCGAGCGCTGTGGCGAGCGCTGTGGCGAGCGCTGTGGCGTCGGGTGGGGCGAAGATTTTCAACCGGGGGGCGAAAGCCCGGGCGGATCGGCGTCGTTGAGTCCGGCGCGCGATGGACCGTGCCAGGGCGACCGGGTCGGTCGCCGACTGTGCGATGCTGGTCCCCCGGTCGTCGAGAGTTTCAAGGAGAGCATGATGAACGCCCCGTCCGTGATGAAGTGGATCCTGCTGGCGATGCCCCTGATGGTGTCAGGGTGCCGTAGCGCGTCGAACGTCACCCCCATCGGCGGCACCGTCGAGCCCGGCGGTGGTCAGAGTGGCGGCCAGGGGGCGCTGCTGGTCCAGAGCGGCTACGAGGCCCCGCCGCACCTGTTCTCCCCGCGGCCGCACCCGTCGCACCTTCGCAGCGACGCGCCGGCGGCGAACCTCGCCGGGCTGCCGAAGCTGGTCAATCGCATCGACCGCTGTTACGGCGGCCGGGAGCCCTCGATCGCGCAGCCGAGTCCGCGTCCGCGTCCGGTGAAGGCCAAGAGCAACGGCGGTTATCAGGGCAAGTACAAGAAGGTGCAGTACGGCGGCACGAGCACGGGCGGCAGCGCGCTCGGCACGGTCGGGCTCATCGGCAAGGGCGGCGGCAGCGGGACCGGGCAGGGCTACGGCAGCGGCAGCGGCCGGCTCGGGGGGAACAGCGGACCCGTGGCGAGCAAGTCGTCGTCGAGCAAGTCGTCCGCGCCGAGGCCGGAGAGCAAGCCGATGGAGCCGATGGCGCCAGCGCCCAGGTCGCCGCCGCCGACGAGCGCGCCTGGCGGTGGGGGCGGCATGGACATGGCGCCGGCCGCCGATGCTGGGCCTGCGGATATGAACAAGCGCGCGAGTCGGCAGGAGGAGCGGCAGGCGAAGCGCGAGGCGAAGAAGGACGCGAGGCGCGTGCAGGTGGAGAGCTCGCAGATCGTGATGTCCGGGGCGTCGCCGCCCGCGGAGGAGGCGAACATCGCCGCGCGCGACGACGCCGACGATGAGATGCGTGCGCCGATGCAGCCGACGCAGGCGGTGCAGCTGGACGACCCGCGCGACCAGTACAAGGACTGGGGGCAGGCGATCTACCTGTCGAACGACGACACGATGAGCCTGTCGTCGGCGCAGCGGGTGATCTTCGCGATCGACAAGTTCTTGCCGCTGCCGATCGAGCACATTCGGCCGCACGAGCTGCTGAACTACTTCTCGTTCGAGACCGCGCCGGTGGCCGCGACGGACGACTTCTCGGTGCTGGCGGACATCGCCCCGGACCCGAAGACGGCGGGGATCTACAACCTGGCGCTGGCGATCAAGGGCCGGCCGGTCGACATGCAGTCGCGGCGCAACGCCAACCTGACCTTCGTCGTCGACCGCTCGGGCTCGATGTCCGACGAGGGCCGCATGAGCTACCTGAAGCGCGGCATGACGCAGATGATGGGGCAGCTCAAGCAGGGTGACCTCGTCAACGTCGTGCTCTTCGATCACGAGGAGTGCACGCCGATCGAGAACTTCGTGGTCGGCCGCGACAACCCGGAGATCCTGAAGAAGGCGATCGACAAGATGCAGCCGCGCGGCTCGACCGACGTGAACCTCGGCCTGACCAAAGGCTACGAGCTCGCGGACCGCGGCTTCCAGCAGACCTACAACAACCGGGTGGTGCTGGTCACCGACGCGCTGGCCAACACCGGCACCACCGACCCGCGGACGATGGCGATGGTCGGCAAGTACTACGACTCGCGCAAGATCCGGCTGTCCGGGGTCGGGGTCGGCCGCGAGTTCAACGACGCGCTGCTCGACAAGTTGACCGAGCGCGGCCGCGGGGCCTACGTGTTCCTCGGCTCGGAGGCGGAGGTCGACGCGGTGTTCGGCAGCCGCTTCATCTCGCTGCTGGAGACCACGGCGATGGACGTGCACTTCCAGCTGCACCTGCCGCCCTCGCTGCGCATGAACGTGTTCTACGGCGAGGAGAGCTCGGTGGTGAAGGAGGACGTGCAGTCGATCCACTACTTCGCCAACACCTCGCAGCTGTTCCTCTCCGACCTGATGGCCCGCGGCGGCAAGCTGCGCCCGCAGGACCAGATCATGCTGACGATCGAGTACGAGGACCCGGAGACGGGCACCGAGATGATCGAGGAGCGGGCCTTCACGCTCGGCGAGATCGGCCAGGAGGACGCCTTCAACGTCCGCAAGGGTCGGTTGTTGATCGGCTGGGCCGACCGTCTGGCGCAGCTGGCGACGCGCCCGATGCCCGCCGGCCGCGGGCTGATGGCCGGCACGTGGGAGGACCCCGACGGCTGGCAGGCCTGCGACACCGGCCGCACCGAGCTCGGCGCGCTCGCGCAGGGCATGACCGACCCGGAGTCGGCGCGCGTGCTGTCGCTGTGGGACAAGTTCTGCTCGCGCTACGAGCGGCCGCGCAACCCGGTGCGCCGCGACCCGGTCGCCGCGCCGGCGGCCTGGCCGGGCGCGAGCGGCTGAGTCTCGCCGACGAACGCAGCGACGATTCACGCCGCCGTCCTCATCCCGTCACGGGTGGGGAGGGCGGCGTGGGTCGATCTTCATTAACAGAAAAAGCGGCGATCAGGCGCGGCTGAGGCGGACCAGGTCGTTGTCGGTGATCCAGCCGAGCACGGGCTCCTCGCGGCCGCCGGAGCGGGTGATGAACACGTCCTCGCGGGCGCGGCCCTGCTCGAGCGCGGCCTTGGCCTCGGCGAGGGTGGCGGACTCCTTGACGACGCCGAAGCTGGAGCGCAGCAGCTCGGCGTGGGTGGGCTCGGCGATCAGCTCCGCGAAGGTCAGGCCGTCGACCTTGCGCTGCTCGAGCGCGCACTGGCTGATGAACGCGTGCACGGTGCTGAGGTGGACGATGAAGCGGATGACGCCGTTGTCGCTGAAGATCGGGAGGCGCTGGCGGCCGCGCTTGGCCAGGAAGTCGATGAGGTCGGCGAGCGGGGTGCTGTCGTCGACCTTCATGGTGTCGATGCGCTCGACGGGGATCATCGAGTCGCTGACGCGCAGGATCTGGAGCTTCTCGGCGCCGCTCAGCTGCTGGGCCATCTCGGTGGCGTTGCGGGTCGCGGCGGTCAGGTTCTCGCGCGAGTAGTAGTAGGCGAGCACGGTGCCGACCCAGCTGGCGATCAGCGGCAGCACGGCGTTTAGCACGTCCTTGGCGGTCTCGGTCTGGTTCTTGGCGGTGAAGACCGCGAGGCAGACCAGCAGGATCAGGATCACGGCCGCGAGGATGATGACGACCAGCGCGAGCCGGTCGGCGACGTTTTTCTTCTCGGGAGCGGGAGCAGGCTCTGCGGCCATGGCCCCCCACGATCGAGGCAGGCGCGCCCCTTGTCAAGATAACGACCCGAGCACGCCGAGCGCGGCCGCGCTCGCGATCAACCATGCGGAGTTGAGCTTGAAGCGCAGCAGCAGCACGGCGCCGAGCAGCGCGAGCGCGAGGGTCGGCGGGTCGACGATCGCGGCGCGGGCGAGCTGGCAGGTGACGGCGATCATCAGGCCGAGCGCGGCGACGTTGACCCCGTCCAGAAACGCGCTCGCGAGCGGCGATCGGCGGATGCGCGGCACCAGCCACGCGCTGGCGGCGACGAACAAGAACGAGGGCAGGAAGATGCCGAGCGTGGCCACGGCGGCGCCGGCGACTCCGCCAAGCAGGTAGCCGATGAAGGTCGCGGTCGTGAACACGGGCCCGGGGGTGACCTGGCCGACGGCGACGGCGTCGAGCAGCTGCGCGGGCGTCAACCACTGCCAGTGATCGACGAGGGTGTCGCGCAGGAAGGCGAGCAGGACGTAGCCGCTGCCGTACAGCACCGAGCCGACCTTGAGGAAGAACAGCAGCAGCGGGCCGAGGCCGAAGGGCACGCTGGCGATCGCCGATGAATTGGGCAGCAAGTGGGTGAGCAGCGAGGGCAGGCCGATCATCGCCGCGGTGGCGACGAGCATCACCAGCAGCGGCTTGGTGCTGGCGAGCGGGCCGCCGCGGCGCTCGCTGGTCGCCCAGTGTAGTGAGGCCGCGAGCGCGCCGGCGCCGAACAGCAGCGCGAGCTCATCGACGCCGAGCAGGGCGAGCGCCAGCACGGCGAGGCCGAGCGCGCCGAGCACGGGTCCCTTCACGGCGGGCCGCAGCAGGCCGGCGATCGCCTGCACGACCACGGCGACGACCACGGGCTTGACGGCATACAGCAGGCCGGCGACCTCGGGCAGCGCGCCGAAGCGCACATAGGCCCACGCGAATCCGGTGACGATCAAGGCGGCGGGCAGGATGAAGCACAGGCCCGCGAGCAGCAGGCCGAGCCAGCGGCCGCGCAGGAAGCCGATGTGGATCGCCATCTCGGTGGAGTTGGGTCCGGGGATCAGGTTGGTCGCGCCGAGCAGGTCGAGGAACTCGGCCTCGCTCATCCACTTGCGCCGGTCGACGACCTCATCCTTCATCAGGGCGATGTGCGCCGCGGGACCGCCGAACGCCGTGACGCCGAGCCGCAGGAACAATCGGGCCAGCGTCCACGGCGTGGTCGGGGACGAGGTCGGGACTTCGGGGATGGGCTCGGGCATCGGCCTTGCGCTCACCATGATTGCGCGACCGGCGAGCGCAAGGCCAGGCTCAGGCGCAGGGCGCCGAGGCGGGCAGGATGTGCGGGCAATGCACTTCGGGCAGCGTGGCGGCCGCTGTCAGATGGTAGAGGCGGCAAGCGAAGGTGTCGCCGGCGACATCGCTGGCGTCATACGGCTCGGTGTCCGATTCGTTCGAGCAGTGCATACACAGCCAGGCAAACGCGATTGGGGCCACTATCTTTCGCAGGAACGGCATCGGACCGAGACTGTCCGACCACAGGATCGCCGTCAATCAGGGCGATGGGCCCGGGTGGACGCCGAACGCCGTGGCGCCGAGCCGCAAGAACATGCGGGCCAGCGTCCACGGCGTGTCGGGGACGAAGTGGGCACTTCGGGGGCGGGCTCAGGCGTCGGCCTTGCGCTCACCATGATTGCGCGACCGGTGCCCGGCAGGCGCGCAGGGCCCGTGCTCACATGCAGGGCGCCGAGTCGGGCAGGATGTGGGGGCAATGGGTGGTCGCGGCGTCGGCGCTCGAGCTGGCCACCGTCAGGTGATAGAGGCGGCAGGCGAAGGTGTTGCCCTCGGCATCGCTGGCGTCGTAGGACTCGGTCTTGTCGTAGGCCGCGCAGGCGGTCTGGCAGGCGGTGTCGTCGGCGAAGGTGCCGCCGCAGGCGTCGGCAGCGATCGCGCAGAAGCCGTCGCAGTTGCCGCCGCACACGTCCGCGCCGCCGGGGCCGGCGTGCGTGCAGTGGACCTCGGGCATGTCCTTGGCGGCGCCGGCGTGGTAGAGGCGGCAGCCGAGGGTGTTGTCGGCCGTGTCGGCGAGGGTGCCCGGGGGGAAGGCCGCGCAGGTGGACGCGCAGGTGTCCCCGGCGCTGTACTGCGAGTTGGCACCGATGCAGTTGGCGGTGATGGCGGTGCAGTAGTCGGCGCAGGTCAGCGCGGGCGCCTCGCCGGTGGTCGGCTCGGTGCCGGTGGTGGCCATGGTGCCGCCGGTGGTGGCCATGGTGGCCATGGTGGTGGCGGCGGTGGCGGCGTCGGTGTCGGTGTCACCACTGTCGGCGGGGCAACCGGGGGCGAAGGTAAGGGCAAGTAGCGCGGCGAAGACGGAGGGGATGCTGCGGATCATGGAGCGGACTATCAGGCGCGCTCCGCGGCCGGTCAAATGATTTGATGGGGACGCCTGTGGGGCGGGCGGGGGCGTGAAGGCCGATGCACGGTGCCATGCAGAGCGCCGTTGCGGACGGGTTCGTGCGGGCGCGGTTCGGTTGCGGCCCCGAACCGGGGTCGCATGGTGTCCGTTCGAGCATGGTCTTCGCGACATGTTCGGATTGCTGGCAATGCTCGCTTGCGAGTGGTCGTCGCGGCGCGGCGTCGACCACGCGACTACGCGCAGTGGAGCGTGAGTGCGCAGTGCCGGCGCGCACATCAACGCAGACAGGTATGGCTGATCTGCTCGCTCGATCCGGCCGCGGCGACGCAGTCGCGTGCGCCGGGCGGGAGCGTCAGGCCCTCGCAGCGCGCGAGCTCGTCGGCGAGGCTGCGGGCGAAGCTGTCCTGCTTGCGCCGCGTCAGCACGGGATCACGAAAGCCCTGCTCGGCGAGCTCGAGCGCGACGATGCGGTCGAGCAGGGCCCGGCAGTCGGCGGCGCTGGCGGGCTCGCGCGCGCAACTGCCGAGGCCCAGCAACGCGGCCAGGCCTGCGATGAGGGAGGCAGTGGCGCGGTGAAGGCCCATCGGTGCGCACTATACCATCCCTCCAACCCCCAATACGAACGCCGCTCGGAGCCATTCGGTGGTCAGCTCGATGTTGGTGATCGAGAAGCCATCGCCGTCCTTTTCCAGCTTGACGGCGGCGGAGGTGTGATTGACCGCGGCGGTGAACCAGCCTTAGCGAGGCTGAGCGCCAGGGCCATCGAGAAGCAGCCCGACAGCGAGCTGAATCCGGTCCTTGTCTCGGAGCACGGGGTCGCCGTCGTCGCCGTCAAGGTGCGTCTGCGTTCGAGTCGAGGCCGGGCGCATCTTCTATATCAGCGATAGAAGTGCACGCGGATCGGCGGCGACAGGGCGCGGATCGGGCGGCCCTCGGCGTCGGTGGCCGGAGTGAAGCGGGTCGCGCGGGCGCAGCGGAGCGCGGCAGGGGCGAAGCCGTCGCCCGGGTCGTCGACGATGACGCTGTTCTCGACGCTGCCGTCGGCGCGCACGGTGACGCGGATCGTCGCGGTCTGCTCGTCGAGCGGGAGGTCGGCGGCGGCGTCGGGCCACGGACAATTCCACTGCCCCGAACGCAGCGAGACCGGGGCCGCGCGGCTCGGACC
>NZ_JACCSO010000124.1 GCF_013812955.1 Nannocystis sp.
TCACCCAGCCCGACCAGATCTTCGAGACCGACGTGCGCAGCGGCGCGGCCAAGCTCTGGCGCGCGATCGAGGTCCCCGTCGACACCAGCCGCTTCACCGTCGAGCAGGTCCACTACCCCTCGAAGGATGGCACCGAGATCTCGATGTTCATCGTCCGCCGCAAGGACCTCGAGCTCGACGGCAAGCGCCCGACCCTGCTCTACGGCTACGGCGGTTTCAGCGTCAGCCTCACCCCCGCCTTCTCGGCCCGCGCCGTCGCCTGGGTCGAGCAGGGCGGCATTTATGCCGCCCCCAACCTGCGCGGCGGCGGCGAGTACGGCGAGGACTGGCACCGCGCCGGCATGCGCGACAAAAAACAAAACGTCTTCGACGACTTCGCCGCCGCGGCCGAGTACCTGATCGCCCGCGGTTACACCCGCCCGGAGCAGCTCGCCGTGTACGGCGGCAGCAACGGCGGCCTGCTGGTCGGCGCCCTGATGACGCAGCGCCCCGAGCTCGCGCGCGCGGTGGTCTGCGCCGTGCCGCTGCTCGACATGCTCCGCTACCACCGCTTCGGCGCCGGGCGCACGTGGATCCCCGAGTACGGCGACCCCGACATCGCCGCCGAGTTCGCGTGGCTGCAGCCCTACTCGCCCTATCATCATGTGCCCGAGGACCGGCCGCTGCCCGCCCTGCTGATGCTCTCCGCCGACAGCGACGACCGCGTCGACCCGATGCACGCTCGCAAGTTCACCGCCGCGGTCCAGCACGTCAGCGCGCGCGCGACCTGGCTCCGCGTCGAGCGCAACGCCGGCCACGGCGGCGCCGACCTCGTGCAGCAGACGATCGCCCGCGAGGCCGACGCCCTCGCCTTCCTGCACGCCGAGCTCGCCCCCTGACGCGCGCCGGAGCCCGGATCATGGGCCGCGCGCAGCCCGGGCCGTCAGAGCCCGAGCTGCTTGGCGATGATGATCTTCATGATCTCGTTGGTACCCGCGTAGATCCGCTGCACCCGCGCATCCATGTACGCCCGCGAGATCGGGTACTCGAGCATGTAGCCGTAACCGCCGAAGAACTGCAGGCACGTGTCGACGACCCGGCCGAGCATCTCGGTCTGCCACAGCTTCGCCATCGAGCACTCCTTGACCAGGTACTCGCCGCTCATGTGCTCGGCGATCAGGCGGTCGAGGAAGGCCCGGCCGATCTCGACCTCGGTCGCGCACTCGGCCAGCTTGAACTGGGTGTTCTGGAACTTGCCGATCGGCTTGCCGAAGGCCTTGCGCTCCTGCACGTACTTGAGCGTGTCGGCCAGCACCACCTCGGCCCCGACCTGGCCGCCGATCGCCACCACCAGCCGCTCCTGCTGCAGCTTCTGCATCAACATCAGGAAGCCGCCGCCCGGCGGGCCGATCAGGTTCGCGGCCGGCACCCGGCAGTCCTCGAAGGCCAGCTCCGAGGTGTCCTGCGAGGACATGCCCATCTTCTTGAGCTTCTTGCCCTTGTGAAAGCCCGGCGTGCCGGCCTCGACCGCGAACAGCGAGAGGTTCTGATGCGGGCTGTCGCTCTGCTCGCTGCGGGCCGCGACGATGCAGAGGTCGCAGAGGATGCCGTTGGTGATGAAGGTCTTGGCGCCGTTGATGATGTAGTCGTCGCCGTCGCGGCGGGCGGTCGTGGCGATCGCCGCGAGGTCCGAACCGGTGCCCGGCTCGGTCATGGCGATCGCGGTGACGATGTCGCCCGCGACGCAGCCCGGCAGGACCCGGCGCTTGAGCTCCTCGCTGCCGAAGCTGGCGAGGTAGGGCACGACCACGTCGCTGTGCAGCGGCAGGGCGAAGCCCGACTCGTAGACGCGGCCGAGCTCCTCCATGACGATCACCGAGTGCAGGAAGTCGCCGCCCGGTCCGCCGTCCTCTTCTGCCAGCCAGGGGCACAGCAGGCCCGCCGTGCCGGCCTTGCGCCACACCTCGCGGTCGACGATGCCGGCCTCGGCCCAGCGCTCCTGGTGGGGCACGACCTCGCGCAAGAAGAACTCGCGGACGGTCTGGCGGAAGATCTCGTGATCGGGGGAGAAGAGAGTGCGTTTCATGGGACCAGAAAGGGTTCGACGACGTTCTCGAGCTCACGGCCCATCACGGCGCCGGGCTGACGGCGGACCATGACGCCGTCCTGATAGACGCAGAGCGTGGGGATCGACTGGATGCCGAGCGCGCGGGCGAAGCCCTGGTGCTGCTCGGTGTCGATCTTGACGACGATCAGCTTGCCGCGGTGCTTGAGCGCGAGCGCGGCGACATGCGGCGCGAGGGTCCGGCACGGCCCACACCACGGCGCCCAGAAGTCGACCAGCACCGGCACCGGCGACGACTCGATCAGGCGCTGCAGCGCGGCGTCGTCGACATCCGCCGGATGCCCGCTCGGGTCGACCTTGGTGTGGCACTTGCCGCACTTCGGTCCGTCGAAGATGCGATCCTCGGGGATGCGGTTGATGGATCCGCAGGCAGCGCAGCGCATATGCAACGTGGACATGAGAGGCCCTCCTCAGGCGCGGCAAGCATGACAGATCGCGCGCGGTCCGGAGCCCTCCAGCGCGGCGGCCGCGGCCCCGGATCGTCGCTGTGACATCGGCCCTGACGCTACCGCCGCCGCCCGGGACTTGGCAAGCGCGCGGATCGTGCTTATCTGGGGCCGCCGATGTCCGCGCCCATCCTTCACAAGCTCGGTCCGTTTCGCGTGCCCTGGCTCAATGGGGAGCGGCACGTCCGCGTGTACGTCCCGCACGGGCGGCCCGGCGCGGGGCCGCAACCGATGCACGCGCTGCATCCGGTGATCTACATGTTCGACGGGCAGAACATCTTCCACGATGACCCCTCGTTCAGCGGCGGCTGGCACCTGCACCACTCGGTGCAGGATCTGGTCAGCCGCGGCCGGCCGGCGCCCGTGATCGTCGGCATCGACCACGGCGGCCGCCACCGCATCGACGAGCTGTCGCCGTTTCGCTGCCGCATGAGCAAGGGTCAGCTCAATCGCCTGCTCGGCTGGATGAACAAGACCCTGATCCCGCGGATCCACGCCGACTTCCCGGTGCGTCGCGACGTCGGCGGCGCCGCGGTCGGCGGCAGCTCCATGGGCGGGCTCGCGGCCCTCTACGCCCACTACCAGCGGCCCGAGCTGTTCGGCGCGGCGCTGTGCATGTCACCCTCGTTGTGGCTCGCCCGCGGCAAGATCTTCCGCTGGCTCGAGAAGCAGTCGCGGCCGTGGACCTCGCGCATCTACGTCGACGCCGGCGCCAGAGAGGGCCGCATCTTCAACGACGCCGAGAAGCTGGCCGCCCACCTGCGCCTGCGCGGCTACGACGACCACAACCTGCGCTGGCGACCCGACCCGATCGGGCGTCACACCGAGGCCGACTGGCGCCGGCGCGCCCCCTCCGCCCTCGAGTTCCTGTTCGCCGGCGCCGGCGCCCACGAGCGGGCCGCCTGAACATCATACGAACACCAGACGGCGCCGCAGTCGCCGCCAGCGGTGGCCCCGCACCTTGCAAGCGCATGAGGCTCGCGTCGCCCCCACGGCGCGTCGATCGACGGCCCGGCGCCACTTGAGACCCGCTCGCCGCCTGCGCCCATACTGCGGGGTTCGGGAGGCGCTGCGATGCCCACCAGAACCACGCTGCATCAATTCCTCGACCCGCAAGCGCGGGCGTTCTATGTGCACACGCTCGAGACCTTGAACGCCTCGGGCTTGCCGTACCTCGTCGGCGGTGCCTACGCCTTCGCGCGCTACACCGGCATCGAGCGTCACACCAAGGACCTCGACCTGTTCGTGCGCCCCGAGGACGCGAGGCGGGCGCTCGATGTGCTGGGACAGGCCGGTTACCAGACCGACATGACCTTCCCGCACTGGCTCGGCAAGGCCTTCCACGGCGAGGACTTCATCGATGTCATCTTCAGCGCCGGCAACAACGTCGCCCGCGTCGACGATCGCTGGTTCGAGTTCTCCACCAGCGACGAGGTCCTCGGTGTGCCGGTCCGCCTGATCCCGCCGGAGGAGATGCTGTGGAGCAAGGGCTACATCATGGAGCGCGAGCGCTTCGACGGGGCGGACATCGCCCATGTGCTGCGGGCCTGCGCCGACCGCCTCGACTGGGACCGCCTGCTCGAGCGCTTCGACGCCCATTGGCAGGTCCTGCTCGCGCACCTCGTGCTCTTCGACTTCATCTATCCTGGCGAGCGCCGGCGCATCCCCACCTGGGTGACCGCGCGTCTGACCGCGCGCCTCGCCGCCGGGGCCGCCTCGCGCGACCCGGCCCCGAAGCTGTGCCAGGGCACGCTGCTGTCGCGCCAGCAGTACCTCACCGACATCGGCCACTGGCAGTATGACGACGCCCGGCTGGTCCAGGGTCACATGGCGCCCGAGGACATCGCCCACTGGACCGCCGCCATCGAGGCCGCGCATTAACCGAGTCACTGACTCACTGACTCAAGCGATCGGAAGGCATCTTGACCGAGGCACCCCGCACCGTCCGCATCGCCGCCCTCAGCGACCTGCACGTCACCCGCAACTCGAAGGGCCTGCTGGCGCCGATCGTGCATCAGGCGGCGCAGGTGGCCGACATCCTGGTGATGTGCGGCGACCTGACCGACTACGGCACCATCGAGGAGGCCGAGGTGCTGGTGCGCGAGCTCGCCCACGTGCAGGTCCCGATGGTCGCGGTGCTCGGCAATCACGACTTCGAGTCGGGGCACGCGACAGAGGTCAGCAACCTGTTGCTCGAGGCCGGCGTGAACCTGCTCGACGGCGAGGCGATCGAGCTGCTCGGCGTCGGCTTCGCCGGCATCAAGGGCTTCTGCGGCGGCTTCGGCCGCTACTCCCTCGGCCCCTGGGGCGAGGCGGCGATCAAGGCCTTCGTGCGCGAGGCCCTCGACGAGACCCTCAAGCTCGAGG
The DNA here is from genome assembly GCF_013812955.1 of Nannocystis sp. Taxonomy (GTDB): domain Bacteria; phylum Myxococcota_A; class Polyangia; order Nannocystales; family Nannocystaceae; genus Nannocystis. Next base: position 4,918 of record NZ_JACCSO010000124.1, read on the forward strand.
CCGCGCTCGCTCGCCTGCGCTCACCCCGGCGCATCGCCGTGCTCCACTACGCGCCGATCGTCGGCACCGTCGAGGGTGAGCCCCGCGAGATCTTCCCCTTCCTCGGCAACAGCCGCCTCGAGGAGCCGCTCATTCGCTACCCCGTCACCGCCGTGTTCCATGGCCACGCCCACAAGGGTTCACCGGAGGGTCAGCTCAGCAACGGCGTGCCCGTCTATAACGTCGCGCTGCCGCTCATGCGCCGCCTCGCCCCGGAAGGTCCCTGGTTTCGCGTGCTCGAGCTGCCCGCCCCGCCCGAGGCCGAGGCCCATCCTCTCGACCCGCCCTCGCCGCTCGCTCCGCTGCCCAGTTGAAGCCGGCGAGAGCCCGCTGGCGCTCCGTTGTGGTTGACGAACCACACGCAAGCTTGCGACGGTGGAGCGATGCACCCGCCGCTTCGCCTCGCACCCTATCGTGAGCAGCGCCCGCGCTGGCCCGCCGCGGGGCGCCACATCATGGCCCAGTTCGACGACGAGGTCGTCGTCGTCTACCAGGCCTATCGCCCGGAGATCGGGCACGACGCGGCGCTCCACGGGCGCTTCGGCGCGGCCTGGAGTCGCAGCCGCATGAGCTGGATCAAGCCCAATTTCCTGTGGATGATGTACCGCTGCGGCTGGGCCCGGAAAGAGGGCCAGGAGGTGGTGCTGGCGCTATGGCTGCGACGCGCCGGCTTCGACGAGATCCTCGCGTCGGCGGTGCCCTCGTCGCACGACGATCGCCTGCACAAGACCCACGCCGAGTGGCAAGCTGCGGTCACGCAAAGCGACGTGCGCCTGCAGTGGGACCCCGACCACGGCCCCGGCGGCGCCCCCGAGCAGCGGCGGGCGATCCAGCTCGGCCTGCGCGGCGAGGCCCTGCAGCGCTTCGCGGACGAGTGGCTGCTCGGCATCGAGGACATCACGCCGCTCGTGCGCGCCCAGCAGCAGCACACCCTGAGCCCGTACGACGAGCTGATGATGCCCGAGGAGCACGTCTACCGGCCCGCCGACCAGCGCATCGCCCAGCGCCTCGCGCTCGCGCCCTGAACGCGCGCGCCACCGACCCCTGAGACGATCGAGCAAGCCCGGGGCCTCGTCGCCGTGGACCCACCTCGACAACACCCAAAAAGACCGGGGGCCACGGCGCCGCGTTGCAGGCCGGGATGTCGGCTCTCATGCTCGCCCTCGCCGGCGCCCTCCTCCTGCCCTCGATCGCGGCAACTCAGACCGAGGCGCAGACCGAGGCGCAGACCGAGGCCATGGTTTCACCGAACACCCGCGCGAAGCTCGGCGAGTTTGCGACCCGCCAGCTGCGACTGTCGCGGGTCAAGGACGCCGCCGAGCGGCGCCTGCCCGCGGTCGAGGCCAGCTTCGACGCGGCCGGGGCCGCCTGGCCGCCGCGTGGTGTGTTCATCCGCGGCTTCAAGACCGAGGGTCAGGTCGAGCTGTGGGCCGCGACCGAGGCCCGCGACGCGGCGTGGGTGCTGGTTCGCAGCTTCCCGGTCTGCGCCCGCAGCGGCGAGCTCGGCCCGAAGCGTCACCAGGGCGACCTCCAGGTGCCGGAGGGTTTTTACACGCTCAGTCTCTTCAACCCCTACAGTGATTTTCACCTGTCGCTCGGGGTCAGTTATCCCAACGCGGCCGACCGCTTTCACAGCCGCGGCACCGCGCCCGGCAACGCGATCATGGTGCACGGCAACTGCGTGACGATCGGCTGCCTGCCGCTGCAGGACGGGCCGATCGAGGACCTCTACCTCGCCGCCGTCATGGCGCGCGACGCCGGACAGAAGACGATCCCCATCCACCTGTTCCCCTGTCGCCTCGACGAGGCCGGCTGTCAGGAGCGCCTCGCCACCGCGGCCACCGACCGCCCCGACCTCGCCGCCTTCTGGTCCGGCCTGCGCCCCGGTTACGATGCATTCGCGGCCACCGGGACCCCACCGACCGTCCGGGCCGGGCGCGATGGCAGCTACACCCTCGTCGCGTCCGCGCGCTCGCTGGCTCGCGTCCATTAAAGCGCAGATGCGCAGGCGACTGCACGCCGCTGTGCGAGTGGCCGCCGGCGAGGCGCTTCGATATCCTGCCCGCGCGCCATGCATCGTCCCGCCCTGTCCCTCTCCCTCGCGCTCGTATTCGGCGGGTCCCTGACCGCCTGCTTGAACCCCTCCACCGACCTCACCGGCGCGGGGACCGACGCCAGCTCGACCGGCAGCAGCAGCAGTAGCAGCGGCGGCAGCGAGACCGGCGAGCCGACCGATGGCACCGGGGGGCAGCTCCCCGAACCACCGCCCGCCCAGGAGTGGCCGACCCTCGAGTGCGATCCGCTGGTGCCGAGCTATTGCGGCTTCCCGTTCCCGAGCAACGTCTTCACCACCGCCGACGCCAAATCGAAGACCGGTCGCCGCGTGGCATTGAGCCCCGAGCTGGTGCCCGACGGCAGCAAGGACGCGAGCGGGACCCCGGACCTCTGGAACCGCGCCGACGGCTTCTCACCGGGCCTGCCGCTGATGGCCCACCTGCCCGGCGCGACGATCACGGGCTTGCCGGATCCGCTGACGATCGCCCGCTCGCTCGCGCAGGACTCGCCGACCGTGCTGATCGACGCCGCGACCGGCGAGCGCGTGCCGCACTTCTCCGAGCTCGACATGTCGCACGCCGACGACAGCCGCCGCGCCTTCATGATCCGCCCGGTCGTGCGGCTCAAGGACGGCGCCCGCTACATCGTCGCCATCCGCAACGTCGTCGACCAGGCCGGCGCCCCGCTCGCGCCCTCCCCCGTGTTCAAGGCCCTGCGTGACCTCGAGCGCCTCGACGACGAGCCCTCCGTCGAGTCGCGCCGCCCGCTCTACGCCGACATCTTCGATCGCCTCGCCAAGCAGAACGTCGGCCGCGGCGACCTCCAGCTCGCCTGGGACTTCACGACCACCACCCGCGAGCACAACACAGCCGGCATGCTCAAGATGCGCGACGAGGCGCTCGCGCTGGTCGGCGCCGACGGCCCGGCCTACGTGATCGACAAGATCACGCCCGACCCCACCGAGGAGATCGCGTTCATCCTCGAGGGCCGCATGACGGTGCCGCTGTACCTCGACAAGCCGGGCCCCGGCGGCCGCTTCATGCTCGGCGCCGACGGACTGCCGCAGCAAAACGGCACGGCCGAGTATCAGTTCACCGTGGTCCTGCCGGCCAGCACCTACTTCGCCGGCGGTCCGCCGCTGCAGTACGGCCACGGCCTGCTCGGCTCGGGCCGCGAGGAGATCCAGTATGAGTACCGGGTCGCCTTCGCCAACAAGTACAACTACGTGCTGTTCGCGGTCGACTGGGTCGGCATGGCCGAGGACGACTACCCGCACATCGGCAGCCTCGTCAACGACGGCCGCATGAACGACTTCGCCAGCGTGGTCGAGCGCGGCCAGCAGGGGATCTTGAACTCGCTGCTGGCGATGCGCATGGTCAGCGGCGGCCTCGCCAAGGACCAGATGCTGCAATACAAGCACGGCCCGATGATCAAGGCCGACGAGCGCTACTACCACGGCAACAGCCAGGGCGGGATCTTCGGCGCGACCTACATGGCGCTCACCACCGATGTCACGCGCGGCATGCTCGGGGTCCCCGGTCAGCCGTACAGCCTGCTGCTCAACCGCAGCAAGGACTTCGACCCCTTCTTCGAGCTGATGGTCGTCGCCTTCCCCGACCCGCTCGACCGACAGATGGTGCTCGGGATGTTCCAGATGTTGTGGGACAGCGCCGAACCGACCGGCTACAGCGCCTACATCCGCAACAACCCGCTGCCCGGCAGCCCCAAGCACGAGGTCCTGCTCCCGGTCGCGATCGGCGACCATCAGGTCAGCACGCTCGGCGCCCACATCATGACCCGCGCGATCGGTGGCGTCGTCAACCTCGGTCCGACCAACCGCACGATCTTCGGCATCAAGGAGGCCACCGGACCGCACAGCGGCTCGGCGATGATCGAGTACGACTTCAGCCTCGCCCCCGAACCGACCACCAACATCCCCGCCCTCGACGGCGAGGACCCCCACGGCAAGGTCCGCAAGCTGCTCTCCGCCGAGAAGTCGCTCGATCAGTTCCTGCGCACCGGCATGATCGAGTCGTTTTGCAACGGCAAGTGCGACCCCGAGTGAGTCGCAGCCGCGCGCCCGGCGGCCGCCCGCTGCCCTGGCACGGCCCGGCGGTCGCAGGTATAGTCTGCGACACCATGCCTGCGCCCGCGCTCTCTCCCCTTGCTCGCCCCGTGCGTGCGCTTGCGAGCCTGGCCGTACCGCTGGGCCTCCTCCTCTCGCTCGCCGCCCCTGCCATCGCAACAGCAGCACCCGCAGACGACGATGCCGAAGACGCCTCCTCGCGCGTGACGACGCGGGTCACCGCCGAGGGCCTCGTCATCGCCCAGGTCCGCGTCGCCGCCAGCCCCGCCCTCGTACGCGAGCAGCTCGCGGGCGCCGAGAAGGCCCATCGCCTCGCCCCGACCACCATCTCCGTCAAGGCCACCCCCGACGGCGCCTGCGAGAAGTTGCAGCTCTCGACCCGCGGCCTGCTGTCCCCCTTCCACCTCGAGACCCGCCGCTGCCCGACGAGCACCGGCTGGCGCGAGACCCTGGTCCGCTCGAGCGACTTCAAGGAGTACTGGAACGAGTGGACCGTCAAGGCGGACGGCACCGGCACGCTCGTCACCTTCACCACGCGCACCCTGCCGGACGTCGCCGTGCCCGAGTCCATCATCTTTTCGCAGACGCGCCGCGTGCTCGCCAAGCTGATGCGCGGCCTGGTCGGCGCCCTCGGCGAACACTGAGTCCCCCGCGACCTGCCGCTGACGCTCGCGCTCGGCGAACGCCGAGTCACCCGTGGCCCGCGACTGGCCACTGACGCTCCGCTCGCCGCTGACGCTCGCTTGACGCGCCTGCCACGCCCCCCCCGCGGCTGCGGCCTTGTGGCATGCTCACACCATGTTCAGCGGCTCGGCCCTGGTCGCGTCGATCCTGCCCGTGCTCTACGTGGGCGGGCTGCTGGTCGTCGGCTTCGCGGTCAGCCTGCTGCTGCGACGGATCCAGCGCATCGCCGCGTTCCGCCAGCTGCATCCGTGGATCCCCGTGCTGCACATCGCCGTGTGGGGACCGATCCTTCTGGTGCTCGAGGGCCGCGTGGTCCCCGACGTCGACGGCCCCCGCGCACTCGGCCGCAGCATCGGCCTCGTCATCCTCGCCCTCGCCGCCCTGCCCTGGCTGCGCAGCGTCTTCCACGGGCTCGTCTTCGCCCTCGAGCTGCGCTACCGCATCGGCGACGACCTCCAGGTCGGCACCGTCAAGGGCCGCGTCATCGCCGTCGGCGTGCGCGCCCTGACCCTGCGTGCACCCGACGGCACTGACGCCTGCGTCCCCTACGAGCGCATGGCCACCGAGACCGTGCTCCGCCTCAACCTCGAGGCCCACGACGCCCCCTGCGAGCTCGAGCTCGAGGTCCCCGCCGACGTCTCGCCCGCCCGCGCCGTCGAGCTCGCCCGCCAGGCCTCCGCCCTCAGCCGCTTCGCCTCCCCGCGCTGCGCCCCCGAGGTGTTCCTCGGACCCCGCAACGGCCGCGTCACCGAGCTCGTGCTGCGCATCCGCGGCTACCTCTTCGACCGCGAGCACGAGGAGCGCTACCGCAGCGACGTCGTCGAGCGCCTGCACAGCGCCTTCGCGGCCGAGCGCGCCCGCGCGACCGCCACGTCCGCCGCGACCACCGCGACCACCGTCGCATCGACGCTGCCCGGCTGACCTGACCTTTCGGCCATGCGCATCGCCGCCCTGTCCGACTTCCACATCGGCGCTCGCGCCTACATGGACGAGTTTCGCCACGACGAGGCCCAATTCCTCGCCTACCTCGACCGGCTCGAGGCGAGCCACGACCGCATCGTCCTGGTCGGCGACATCTACCAGACCGAGCATTCGCTGCGTCCCGGTCACGCGGCCGCGGCCCGCGAGCTCGGGCGAGCGCGCCGGCGCCTGCCTGCGC
>NZ_JACCSO010000136.1 GCF_013812955.1 Nannocystis sp.
GGATGTGGCTGTCCCCGGGGACAGGTCATCGAGCGCCGCGGAGGGCCCGGTGGCGGCGCCGTCCGAGCCCGAGGTGCCCTCGGCTCCGGCGCCGACGGCCGTGCCGGGGGGCGAGGCGGTCGGGCTCGCGCGTGAGGTGCGGTACATCGAGGTGACGACCAGCTTGCTCGGGCGCAGCACGCGGCTCGATGTGCATCGGCACGCGGGCGGACGGACCATTGTCAGCACGAAGAAGGCGGTCGAGCAGGGGGCGGGTTCGGTGGCGGAGATGCTCGACAAGGTCCCGGGGGTGCGGGCGGTCGAGGGCAATTCGGGGCTGTCGACGTCATCCACGAAGTTGAACGTGGCGGTGCGCGGGGCCAACCCGCGCCTGTCGGAGCAGGCGACGGTGCTGCTCGACGAGGTCCCGATCGCGCCTGCGCCCTACGGTAATCCTTCGCTCAGCCTGTTCCCGCTGTCACTTTTTCAAATTGCGAGCATCGACGCGGTGCGCGGCGGGGCCTCGGTGCGCTTCGGGCCGTGGACGTCCGGCGGAGTTTTTAATCTGGTCTCGCACCCGATCCCGGAGAACCCGACGATCTCGGTGACGGCCCAGAGCGATCACTTTGGCGACGCCGGGGTGGCGACCTCGTACGGCGGGACCCATCGCAAGCTCGGGATGTACTTTGAGTATGCGCCGCGCTTCGGCAAGACCTACCGCGAGCACAGCGAATTTCAGAGCCACGGCGGCATCATAAAATTCGCGTATCCGATCACGTCGCGGCTGAAGATCGAGTCGAACACCCACCTGTTCTGGGAGAAGACCAACCTGCCGGGCGGGCTTCGGACCAGCGACTACGAGGTCGACCGGTTTCAAAGCGTGCGCCCCTACGACCGCTTCAACGGCCACCGCGAGGGCAGCAACCTCAAGCTGCGCTGGAAGCCGCGCGAGAACCACGAGCTGCAGGTGATCGGTTTCTACAGCCACAGCGTGCGCAGCAGCGTGATGGCCTCCAACATGGACCGCAACCTGGCGATGCCGATCACGTTGCTGACCAGCCAGCCGCGGGTCTTCGATGTCATCGGCATCGAGCCCCGCTACGCGCTGCGCATCGACCACAAGAAGATGTTCCAGGACATCTCGATCGGCATGCGCGGGGTCTATGAGACGGCGCGGCTGCGCGAGTTCTGGAGCGACCTGCCGGCCGGTGGCGGCCCGCCGATGCGGGTCTCGGACGATACGCGGGCGTGCCCGAAGGGCCTGACGACCGCGGCGGATCTGCTCGGGCGTCGCTGCCTCGACGGCCGCACCGGCGGCTACTCGATCTACGTCGAGGACAAGCTGTACCTGCTCGACACCAAGCTGGTGATCACGGGCGGCCTGCGCGCGGAGATCATGCGCCAGGGTTTTCAGGATCTGCTGAACAATAAATCCGTGCCGCGGCCGCTGCAGGGCGGGCTGCTGCCGGGTCTCAACGTGTGGTACGGCGGCGACCGCGTCGCGGGCTTCGTCGGCTACGGGCGCTCGTTCGGCGCGCCGAGCTACTTCTCCGCGACCGTCACCATGCCGACCAGCGACAACAGCCGGTGGATCCAGCCGGAGCTGGCCGACATGGTCGAGGGCGGCATCAAGCTGATGGAGCTCGGCGGCGTCTATGCCGACGTCACCGGCTGGTACAAGTACTTCCGCTTCCTGCGCGACGAGGGCGACAACTCACTGGCGATCATCCCGGGTGCGCACGCTTACGGGGTCGAGGCCGAGGTCGAGTGGGAGCCCGGCGAGGTCTGGGAAAAGGTCGAGGGCCTCGAGCTCAAGCTCGGCTACGCCTACACCGGCAGCCGCGTGCTCAAGGACATCTATACCGGCAACCGCATGCCCTGGTACCCGGTGCACGAGGCCTGGGGCAGCGCGGCCTATCGCCTGCCCTTCGGGCTCAAATTCGGCGCCTCGGCCGAGTACACGGGCGCGCAATTCACGGACTACGGCAACATCAAGGAGTGGGCGACGGGTGAGCTCGGTACGATGCCCGCGTACACGCTGATGACGGCCTTCGCGGGGCTGCAGGCCCCCTTGCCGCAGGGCTGGCGGCTGGAGTTCACGGTCGGCGTCAAGAACCTGCTCAATCAGGTATGGTTCACCCGTACCGACGATCTGAACGGTGGGATGCTGGCGATGCGGCCGCGGACTTTTTATCTGAACATCGGCTTCGCCCACGAATTCATCCGCGGTCGTGCGGGTGAGCAGGCGCGTCGTTCCCAGGCCCAGCGCTCGGATCACAATCGTCGGCGGCAGACCGCGAGCGAGCGCCGCAACCAGCGCTTGATGCAGCGGATGTACGGAGCCTGGTTGTAAATGAGGATCGACGATGAGTTTGCGGCGGCAACTGTTCAAGATCCATCGCGTGGTCGGCGTCGGCGTGGCATCGGTGCTGGTGCTCACGGCGCTGACCGGCGCCATGCTGGTGCTGCGCGGCTATCTGCGGCCGGCTCCTCCGCCCTGCGTGGTGGCGACGGGCGAGCCGCTGGGCCTAGAGGCGCTGATGGCCCGCGCAGTCGCGGTCGGGCCCGATGAGCTGGTCACCGACATCACCTTGCCGGATGAGTCGGGCAAGCCCTATGTGTTCTACTTCGACGACGACGCGGAGACGGTGGTCTACCTGACCAGCGACGGGGCGTTGATCGACAAGCGAGAGACGGCGAACGGACTGACGCGCTGGCTGTTTCGCCTGCACACCGGGGAGATCGCGGGGCCATCCGGTGAGACCGTGGTGTTCGTGTCGGCGCTCGGGCTGCTGGTGCTGACGGCGAGCGGACTGCTGATGACGATGGCGCGGCGCCGTCGCGCGGTTCAATAAATAAAGGGAGAGCGCATGCACCTCGTGTTACAGGAGCCGGAGATCGACGGCGTGTCGATGCTGATCGGGATCGATCAGGTGGTGGTCCAGCGGCGCACGGCGGCCGGCCAGGAGCTGCTGATCGCGGAGACCTCGGCCTACGGGCGCACGCTGTTCCTCGACGGGCTGGTGCAGTCGGCGGAGGCCGACGAGGCGCTCTACCACGAGCCGCTGGTGCACCCGGCGCTGGTGATCCACGGGGCGCCGCGACGGGTGCTGGTCGGCGGCACCGGTGAAGGCGCGAGCCTGCGGGAGATCCTTCGCCACCCGAGCGTCGAGCACATCGTGACGGTCGACCTCGACCCCGAAGTGGTGGCGCTGTGCAAGCAGCACCTGCCAAGCTGGAGCGCCGGCAGCCTCGACGATCCGCGGGTCGAGCAGCGGGTCGAGGACATCCAGACCACGCTGGCGGCGGCGCGCCCCGGTGAGTACGACGCGATCTTCCTCGACATCACGGATCCGGTCGAGGACGGACCCTCGGCGGCGCTGTTCTCGACCAAGTTCTTTGCGACGGTGGCCCGCGCCCTGGCGGATGACGGCATCGCGGTGCTGCAGTCGGGTGAGCTCGACCCGATCGACCTGCGCATGTCCCGGGCGATCCGCAGCACGTTGCAGGCGGTGTTCCCCTGGGTCGAGTTCGCGCACACCTACGTGCCCTCGTTCCACTGCCTGTGGGGCTTCGCGCTGGTGGCGAAGCGCAGCTTCGATCGGGTGCCCGCGGACCTCGAGGCCCGCATCGAGCGCATCGGTCGCGCGCAGCTGCAGGTGTACACGCCGACGGCCCACCGGGCGATGCTCGAGCTGCCGCCGTATCTGCAGCGCCGCCTCGAGCAGCCGGGTCCGGTGATCACCGGCGAGGGTGACTTGCTGTCCTATACGACAGGTTCTTGAGGACATGTCCCGATGGTCTGGTCGCGCACCAACCAGCTGATCATCGCGGCGGCCGAGCGCCTGGGGGCGCGCGCGGAGGCGCTGGGGGAGCGGCACACGGATTATTTCCTGCGCCTGGTGCACGGCGATCGCAGCGCGATCGTCAGCAAGACCCGCTCGCCGTTCCTGACGCAGGTGGCACAGTCGCTCGCCAACAACAAGCACCTGAGCCGCGCCTTGCTGGCGGCGCGTGGCATCCCGACGGTGCCGGATATTTTAATCGATGAGGGCGATGATCCGCGCGGGCCGGCGGCGCAGGCGATGCTGGCGAAGTACTCGCGGCTGGTGGTCAAACCCAACTGGGGGAATCGTGGGGTCGGGGTGACGACGGAGGTGCGCTCGCTGAAGATGTTGGCGCGGGCGCGGGCGCGGGCGCGGGCGCTGGATCTCGACGAGGAGGTGGTGGTCGAGCCGTATGTGGCGGGCACGAACTTGAGGATCTCGGTGATCGGCGGGCGCTTCGCGGCGGCGGCGGAGGTGCAGCGGCCGCTGCTGGTCCCGGGGCGGCGCATCGATGAGCAAGTCGCGGCGCTGAACGCCGACCCGCGGCGCGGCTCGTGGACGACGCCGAGCCTGCGCGCGATGGACCAGCTCGAGCCCGACGAGGACCTGCTCGCGCATCTGCGTCTGCATGGGCTCGGGCTCGCGGATGTGGTGCCGGAGGGGATCGAGATCGAGGTCACCGGCGAGGAAGTCGAGGTGATCGATCGCAGCGAGGTGGTGCATCCGGGCTGGATCGGGATCGCGGAGCGGGCCTGCGCCTGGCTCGGGGTCGATGTCGGTGGGGTCGATCTGCGGGGGCCGATGAGCTCGTTTTTGCGGGAGCCTCGGCTTGATGGCGGGGCGGCTTGGTTGCTCGAGGTCAATGTGCTGCCGGCGTTGCATCTGCATGCGTTGCCGACTCAGGGCGCGGCGCGGCCGGTGTTCGAGGCGTTTGTGGCTTATTGTTTGCAGTTGCCGGGGGCGCCTCGGGTTTGTGCTCGGGTCGGCGTCTAGCGGGGCTGCGCGGGCATTTTGCCTCACGAGGTCTGGTGCATGCGAGGGCTCGCCGGTTGGTCAGCGCGGGCGTGGGGTGGGGTGGTCGAGGCCGCGGTCGTGGATCGAGCGCAGGGGGATGAACTCGCCGGGCTCGTCGAGCACGCCGGGGAGCTGCGGCTCCGGAGGGGCGCGGTGGTGGTCTTCGCTGGCGGGTGCCGGGGCGGAGGGCTCGCTGGTCGCGGGGACCGGGCGGGCGGGGCTGGCTTTTGGGG
>NZ_JACCSO010000182.1 GCF_013812955.1 Nannocystis sp.
GTCGCCACCCTCGACGAGGTGGCCCTCGACGCCGCCACGCCGGGCCCCCTTCGCCAGCAACCAGCGCCCCCGCCCCTGCGAGCCCAGCAGCGTCAGGGCCGGCATCGACGGGCCGACCTTGCCGCCCAGCTCGGCCGCCGTCAGCTGCACCGCGTGCGCCCTCAGCCCCATCCGCGCCACCGCCCGCGTCACCACGTGGACCCAGCCGTCGCGCTCGTCGCCGGTGCCGGCCGCCCCCTGCAACGCCGCCCAGGCCTGGGCCGGGTCGAAGTCGGTGTCCACGCACTCGGCCAGCAGCTCGAGCACGCGAAGAAGGTCGCCGTAGGGCCCGCCGGGCTCGGTCGTCGCGCTAGCCACGAGGCCCTCCAGGGCTGGCCGCGCGGCGGGCTACGGCCCGACCGAGCCGGTCGATGAAGTGCAGCATCGCGACCACGCTCGCCTCATCCTCGGCCGTGAGCGAGACGGCCGCGCCGCCGACGAGGCGCACCTTGGCGCGCATCTGCACCCGGCCGGGTCCGGACGCGACGGCGCGCAGCGTCGCCCGGACCACCGACGCGGCGAAGCGGGAGAGCACGAAGCGCAGCCGCAGCTCAGCGGCCGCAAACGCGGCGTCTCCCGTGGAGAGGTCGACCTCGATCCGCATGCGCAGGACGGTATGCACCGCATCGGCTTTTGCAGCAAGTAGATAATACCCGCCAATAACTTTGATAAAATCGAAGTCGATGAGCGCGCTCAACTACCACCACCTCCTGCACTTCTGGACCGTCGCGCGCGAGGGCGGCGTCGCGGCGGCGGCCCGCCGCCTGCGGCTGTCGCAGTCGACGTTGTCGACCCAGCTGCGCCAGCTCGAGGATCAAATGGGCCTGACGCTGTTCGACCGCAGCCGCCGGCGCCTCGCGCTCAGCGAGGCCGGCCGCACGGCGTTTCGCTACGCCGACGAGATCTTCGGGCTCGGGCGCGAGATGGTCGACGCGCTGCACAGCCGACCCGACGGCCAGCCGCTGCGCCTGGCGGTCGGCATCACCGAGTCCGTGCAGAAGTTGATCGCCTACCGCCTGATCGAGCCGGCGCTGAAGCTACCCGGCGGCTTGCACGTGCACTGCAGCGAGGACCGGCTCGAGCGCCTCCTGCCGCTGCTCGCCAGCCACGAGCTCGACCTCGTCATCTCCGACGTCCCCCTGCAGCCAGGCGCCGCCTTCAAGGCCTTCAACCACCTGCTCGGCCACAGCGACCTCTCGATCTTCGCCGCGCCGGCCCTGGCCGCCGGTCTGCGCCGTCGATTCCCGCGCAGCCTCGACGGCGCCCCGTTCCTGATGCCGACCGGGACGAGCGCGCTTCGCCGCGAGCTCGAGAGGTGGTTCGATCAGCACGAGCTTCGCCCCGTCGTGGTCGGAGAGTTCGATGACAGCGCCCTGCTCAAGGTCTTCGGCCAGGCCGGCGCCGGCGCCTTCGCCGGACCCAGCGTGATCGCCCGCGAGATCGTTCGCCAGTACGGCGTGAAGCTGATCGGCCGCACGGAAGGCCCCGTCGAGCGCTTCTTCGCCATCTCCTCCGAACGCCGGCTCAAGCACCCCGGCGTCGTGGCGATCTCCGCGGCCGCCCGCAGCGAGCTGTTCGCCCCGCCCCCGATCTCCGCCTCATGACAGTCACCGGCCACGATCGCAGGTACCGGCGCGAGGCAGCGCCGCGTCAGCCGCCCAGCGACTCGATCGCCGCGGACGTGCACGCCTTGGGCGCCGTCTGCGGGTTGCAGATCGAGGGCGCGCCGCCCGGCAGATCGAGCACATAGTCCTGCCCGGGCACGGCCGCCGGAAAGTCGTCGCAGAGCATGTGCGAGCCGTTGTCGATCCCGCCCTGCAGCCGCGCGGCGTTGTCGGCGTCGCTCTTGCCGGCGCTGCCAGTGTTGCTGGCGATCAGGAGGCCGGCGGCGCGGGCCGCCGCGATCGCGGGTCCGTCGGTCGGATCGTCGATCTTGGCGATCACCGCCCACGGCATTTCATACTGGCTGTCGCCGGCGCGGGCGAACATCGCCCGGCCGTCGAGCGTGGTATAGTCTTTGGTGTAGTCGCGGTTATGCGGATCGTCGACGTCGAGCAGCACGACCATCACCTGCCCGCGCGTCTCGCCGAGCGTCGGCCAGCCCTCGGCGAGCAGCGCCTCGCGCAGGGTGGCCTGCCCGCGCTTGAACTCGTCGGGCTCGTAGAGGCGCTCCGGCGGCAAGGCCCCGCGAATGACGGCGTCGAAGGCGGCGTAATCCTCGATGAAGACGCCGTCGAGCTCGTCCTTGATCTCGATCCACACGACCAATAGGTGGTGTGCGGGGTTGGCCGCGGACCAGCCATCGATCACGCCCAGACACGCGCCGAGGTCCGCGCAGGTCGAGAGGTCGTCGACGCCGAAGGGGATATGGTGGACCGGGAAGCCGGCGCCGGAGTGCACGTCGAGCTCGAATGCGCGGACCCCCAAATCGCCGAGCTGCACATCGAGCGGCGCCTGGGTGTAGCGGTGCGAATCGTCGAAGGGCATCGCCGGCTCGATGTGGTAGCTGTTGTGCGTGCAGCGCATCGTGACGTCGGTGACCCGCAGGAGCTCATCGGGGCCGGACATGGTATCGGAGCCGCCGGTGGCGCCCGTGGGCTCGCCCATGGCGCTGCCAGCCGAGGTGGTGGCGCTGCCAGCCGAGGTGGTGGCGCTGCTGCTGGTGGGCCCGGTCGCGGCGTCGGCGGTCTCGGCCGGGGCGGAGCTGCAGGCGGCGGCGGCGAGCGAGACGGCGAGCATGCGGAGCAACATTGCCCGTGCATAACACAGGGGGCGGAGGGCCCGACGAATCGCATTGACCGGGCGCCAGGGTCCGGCTCGAGGTCCATCGCAAATCGCCCGCGGGTTTTGCGCAGCCATGGGACCGCGCACGCCGCGAAGTCTGTCGGCCGGGCATGCGTCGTGGTAGAGGTCCTCACCATCCTCATCATGACTTTGAAACTACTTTTACCGAGCATCCTCGGAACAGCGTTGTTCGGGGTTGGCGTGCTGTCGGGCAGCTTCTGCCTGCGCGAGGTGGCTCCAAACTGTGATGAGTCGTCCCCGGCCCCGTCGGCCCTGCGGGCGGCGATCGACAGGAAGGGCGGGCCCGAGACCAAGGCCGAGGCCGAGCCCAACTCGTGCACGGTCTGCGGCGAGACGAACGCGACCACGACCACGACCACGACCCCGGCCCCGACCACGACCCCGGCCACGCCGAAGCTGACGCCGACGCCGAAGCCCTGATCCCCCGAGAGAGAGGGCACCATGGAAAGCAAGCATCTCGGTCAGTGGGCGGCCCTCTCGCTGGTGGCGGGCACGATGCTCGGCATCGGCATCTTCATCGCGCCGCCGGTGGTCGCCAAGTACGTGCAAAGCCCGGTATGGTTCCTCGGGCTGTGGCTGGCCGGCGGGCTGGCGGCGCTGTGCGGGGCGCTGTGCATGGCGGAGCTCGGCGCGATGATGCCGCGCGCCGGCGGCGAATACCTGTACTTGCGCAAGTCCTACGGGCCGGGCGTGGCGTTCGCGACCGGGTGGCTGCAGCTGCTGGCGATCTTCCCCGGCTCGCTCGCGGCGATGGCGGTCGGCACGGCCACCTTCCAGCTGCCCACGCTGTTCGGGCCCGGGCTGGCGTTGCCGGTCGATCTCGGGCTGTTCACGGTCGAAGGACCGACCTTCTGGGCGGTGATGCTGGTCCTGGCGTTGACGGGGCTGAACCACCTCGGCATCGTGCTGTCGGGGCGGGTCCAGCTGCTGCTCACGATCGTGCCGCTGGCGGCGCTGCTGGTGGTCGCGCTCTACGTGATCGGCGACATCGGCGTGGCCCAGGTCTCGCAAGAGTCCATTCGCGCCGGATTGGCCCAGGCGCCCGGCGCCCGCGACCTCGCCCAGGCCTATCTGCCGATCTACTTCGCGTATTCGGGGTGGAACGCGGCGATCTACGTGGGCGGAGAGATCGCCAACCCGGGCAAGGCCTTGCCGCGCGCGGTGGTCGGCGGGACCCTGGTGGTGCTCGTCCTCTATGTGGTCCTGTGCTCGGGCTTCCTGTCCGTGTTCGACACCACCGAGCTCGCCGGCGTCGGTGAGGCCGGCACGGCCGCCGCGAGCCAGCTGTTCGGCGGCGCCGGCGTGGTCGCGGTGACCCTGATGATCATGCTGGCGATGCTCGGGTCGATCAACGGCAGCATCATGACCGGCTCCCGCATCGCCTACGCGATGGCCCAGGAGGGCCACTGCCCGCCCGTGGCCGGTCGGCTGCACGAGCGCTTCGGGACCCCGGTGTTCGCGCTGTGGGCCCAGACGGCGCTGGCGATCGCGCTGATCGCCAGCCGCAAATTCGACCAGCTGATGGACTATGCCTCGGCGGCGATGCTGATCTCCGGGTCGCTGGGGGTCGCGGCGGTGATCGTGCTGCGCCGCAAGCAGGCCGACATGCCGCGGCCCTACCGGCTCAGGTTCTATCCGTGGGCCCCGGGCATCTACATCGCCTCGAGCCTGTTCGTGCTCGGCTCGCTCGGGTGGAGCGGCGACCTCTCCGTGTGGATGGCGTTCGGGTGGTTCGCGCTGGCGCTGCTCGTGCATGCATTCCTGCCGCGCGCGCGCTGATCCGCGCATTGGCCGTGTTGCCCGTCCATGCCGCCCGCGCACCTCGTCCTGGTCGTGCTGATCAGCCTCGCGTGGGGCGGCAACTTCCTCGCCTCGGCGGTCGCGCTGCTGTCGCTGCCGCCGTTCCTGTACACCGCGCTGCGCCTGGCGATGGTGCTGGTGATCCTCGCCCCGTGGCTGCGGGCGCCGGCGCCGGGGCACTGGCCGCGCCTAGTCGCCGTCGCGCTGCTAAACGGCTCGCTGCACTTCGGCATCAACTTCTGGGCGCTGCGGGCCGCCGGCGACCTCTCGTCGGTGGCGATCGGCCTCCAGAGCCACGTGCCGATCAGCGTGATCCTGTCGGTGTGGCTGCTCGGCGAGCGCATCAGCCGGACCACGGCGATCGCCGTCGCCCTGGCCTTCGTCGGCGTGCTGGTGATGGGCCTCGATCCCACGGTCGCCGACCAACCGCTCGCGCTCGCGCTCTGCCTGCTCGCCGCCTTCGCCCTCGCCCTCGGCTCGACCCTGATGCGCCGCCTCGCCGGTGTCGGCGTGTTCTCGCTCCAGGCCTGGGGCGCGGTGCTCGGCATCCCGCTGATGCTCGCGGTGAGCGCTGTGCTCGAGGGCGACCCGCGGGTCCACCTCGCCGCCGCGCCGCTGGTCGCGTATGGCGGCGCCGCCTACTCCGCGATCGCCGCGTCGATCCTCGGTCACGGCGGCTACTACTGGCTGGTCCAGCGCCACGGGGTCTCGCCGGTCTCGCCCTACACCCTGTTGACGCCGCTCTTCGCGGTCCTGCTCGGCGTCCTGGTCTGGGGTGACAGGCCCGGCCCGCGCCTCGCCATCGGCGGCGCCCTGGTCCTCGGCGGGGTGCTGCTCATCGCCCTGAGGCGGCGAGCGCCGCCGCCACGCTGAGGTCTGGCGACCGACTTGACGGTGGTGCATGCGCGTGGTGTCGTGGGACATGGCGCCGCCGCTGTTGCCCCTCACCCGCCTCGTCATCTGTTCGGCCTGCGCCGAGCACGTCAAGTCGACCGAGCAGACCTGCCCGCATTGCGGCGCCGTGCTCGGCGGTCGCGCCGGCCTGCTCGCCCGCGCCGCCGGCGTCGCGCTCGCGGGCGTCGTCCTGAGCGCGTGCAACGGCAAGGACGGCAACAGCGACGGCGGCACCGGTAGCGGCACCGGCACCGACGGCAGCGAAAGCGGCACCGCGAGCGACTCGAGCACCGGCGACCCCGACACCAGCGGCGCGACCGGCTTCGAGACCCAGGCGGCCTATGGCGTGCCGACCAGTGATGTCAGCGATTCGACCGTCGACCCGAGCGTGAGCACCGGCGCGACCGACGGCGGCACCGACAGCGTCGGCGACACCGACACGACCGCCACGGACGGCACCACGGCCGACACCAGCGGCACGGGCGACAGCAGCGACACCGGCAACAGCTCGATGACCGGCGGACCCGAGTACGGCGTCCCGGACACGACCGGCAACGAGCCGGACTACGGCGTACCGGGCACGGGCGGCGAGCCGGACTACGGCGTACCGGGCACGACCTGATCGCAGCCGGCTCAACCCGGCGGACGCGGCAATACGAACACCAGCTCGGGCCCGGCCATGCCCGTGTTCGTCCAGCCGGCGGCGCGATAGAAGCCCTCGGCGCGGGTGCCGGGGCCCGTGCTCAGCCCGACCTGGGCCGCGCCGCGGGCCCACAACCACGCGACCGCGGGCGCGAGCAGGCGCCGGCCGTGTCCGCGGGCCTCGTGCACCGGGTCGACGAACAGCGCCCAGATCGTCGCGCGCTCACCGTCCGCGGACGAGAAGCCGACGATCTCACCCTCGACCTCGGCGACCCAGGTCCGCCCGTGCCCGACGATGTGCGCCTCGTAATCGGCGAGGGTGACGAGGCCGGGGTTCGAGAGCACATTCTCGCGGACCGCCGCCCGGATCACTTGCAACCTTGGAATGTCGCGGAGCGTCGCCTCGCGGATCATGGAATCCGAGTCTAACCAAATTCACGACCCATAGTCACCGCCACGATCGAGGCTGGACGTACTTGCGACTAGACGTCCTTGCAGTCGGTATCGACCGGATAACAGGCGCCGTCGCAGGCGTGCTCCTTGGACCGGCACCGGAGCTCGAAGGTGATCTTCTGGCTGTCGGAGCCGCCCTCGTTGTCCTCGACGAC
>NZ_JACCSO010000627.1 GCF_013812955.1 Nannocystis sp.
CGGCGGCCTCGACCGCGGCCTCTTCGAGGCTGAGGCCCTTCTCCTTGCAGATCACGCCCGTGAGATCGACGGGGAACCCATACGTGTCGTAGAGGTCGGCGGCGACCGGCGGCGGGAAGGAGCGCTCGTTCGCGGGCAGCTCGGTGAGCGCGGCCTCGAGGCGCTTGAGGCCGCGGCTGAGGGTGCGCCGGAAGCTCTCCTCCTCGGTGCGCACGACCTCGTCGATGGTGCCCTGGCGCTCGATGAGCTGCGGATAGGCGGCGCCGAACTCCTCGACGACCTGGCGGCAGACCTCGTGGAAGAACGCCTTCTCGAGGCCGACGTTGGTGCCGTAGCGGATCGCGCGGCGCATGATGCGGCGCAGCACGTAGGAGCGGCCGGTCTTGTCGGGGAACACGCCGTCGGCGATCAGGAAGGCGGTCGCGCGGGCGTGGTCGGCGATCACGCGAAACGGACTCTCGCCGGCGCCGAGATCGGAGGTCGGCGCGCCGGCGAGGCGCTTGGCGAGGTCGACCAGCGGGGTCAGCAGCGAGGTGCCGTAGTTGCTGCCGACGCCCTCGATCACCGCGGCGAGGCGCTCGAGGCCGGCGCCGGTGTCGATGCTCGGCTTCGGGAGCGCGCGCAGGGTGCCGTCGGCGAGCTTCTCGTATTGCATGAACACGAGGTTCCACAGCTCGGTGTAGCGCTTGTCCTCATACGCTGGGCCGAACAGGCCCTCGCGCCGGGCGTCGCCGGGCGCTCGCTCGCCGTGGAAGATGTGGATCTCCGAGCAGGGGCCGCAGGGGCCGGTGTCGCCCATCGCCCAGAAGTTCTCCTTGGCGGGCAGCCGGTAGATGCGATCCTCGGGGATGAGCTCGGTCCACAGCGCGTAGGCCTCGTCGTCGGCGGGGGCCGACTCGCCCTCGCCGCTGAACACCGACACGACCAGCTTCTCGGCCGGGATGCCGAGGTCCTGGGTGAGAAACTCCCAGCCCCAGCGCACGGCATCCTTCTTGAAGTAGTCGCCGAAGGAGAAGTTCCCCAGCATCTCGAAGAAGGTGTGGTGGCGGTCGGTGAAGCCGACGTTGTCGAGGTCGTTGTGCTTGCCACCGGCGCGGATGCAGCGCTGGACGCTGACGGCGCGGGTGTAGGGTCGCGGGTCGCGACCGAGGAAGGTGTCCTTGAACTGGACCATGCCCGCGTTGGTGAACAGCAGGGTCGGGTCGTTGGCTGGCACCAGCGACGAGGACGGCACGATGGCGTGGCCGCGCCCGGCGAAGAAGTCGAGGAAGCGGCTGCGGATCTCGTGGGCACGGGGCCGGGACTGCATGGCGCGCTGAGAATAGTCGATCTGCGCGGCGCGCCGCGAGACCACTCCGGGCGCGTCGCACCGGCAAGAGCGAGTCGACTCACAGCGTCGGACGACGCGTCAGTCGAGCTGCAGCAGCTTGATCTTCAGGTAGCGACCCTCGACGAAGGCGGGCGGGACCGGGAAGTCGGGCGGCAGGCCGCACTCGCCGATCAGGCGGGCCGAGCGGCGCGCCTGATGCACGCCCTCGCCGAGCGCCAGGAAGAATTCGTCCTCCTGCAGGCGCACAGCGTTGGAGATCGCCAGCACCTGACCGCCGGGGCTGACGATGCCGGCGACCGCGGCCATCAACTGATTCCAGTCCTTGAGGGCGCTGAAGGTCGAACCCTTGACGTTGGAGAAGGGCGGCGGGTCGACGACGACGAAGTCGAACACCCGGCCGCGCTGGCGAAACTTCTCCAGCAAGGTGAACACGTCGCCGGTGATGGCCTCGATCGCCTCCGGGTCCATGCCCGAGGCGCTGAGGTTCTGGCGGCAGCGCGCGTGGCTGCGGGCAGCGGCGTCGACGTGGGTCACGGCGGTGGCGCCGCCCCGCAAGGCGCGCATGCCGAAAGCACCGGTGAAGCTGAACAGGTTGCAGACCGTGCGGCCCTTGACGAGCGGCTCACACATGCGCCGGCCCTCGCGCAGGTCGAGGAACAGGCCCGGCGACACCGGGGCGGTGACATCGACCAGGAACTTGAGGCCATCCTCGTGGACCTCGATCTCCGGCGGGGCGGCCTTGCCGGCGAGGTGGAAGGCCGGCGGACGGCGGTCGTCGGCGGCGGTCACCGAGCGGATCCGGTCCTGCATGTAGATGCCGACCGGCTTGAACTCGGCCTCGAGCAGCGGGACCAGGGTGTCGAGGTAGCTCTCGGCGACGCGGGCGTACTTGTAGATCAGCAGGTAGTCGCCGAGGCGGTCGACGGCGATCCCGGGGAAGCCGTCGGCGTCGGCGTGGATCAGGCGCACCGCGCCTTGACCCAGCAACGCCGGCCCGCGCATGCGCACCGCATGACGCAGCCGCGTCAGCATCTCCGCCTCGTTCCACACGAAGTCGGCCTGAAGACTGAGCATGCGCACGCCGATCGCCCCCTCGGACTCGACCAGCCCCCAGCCGACCCCGTAGCCGTCCTCGTCGAGCACCGGGACCACGGCGCCCTCCGTCAGGGTGTCGAGGTCGCGGCGAACGGTGTGGCGAAAGACCCAGGGGTGGCCGGCGCGGACCAGGCGGGCGACGTCCAGCGGGACCTTGACGCTGGGGCCACGCACGGTGGGGCGGGTGGCGCCACGGCGGGCCGCCGCAGTACGGGCG
>NZ_JACCSO010000213.1 GCF_013812955.1 Nannocystis sp.
GTGCAGGTCCGGCGTGGTCGCCGAGTAGTCGCCCGTCTGCGGCCGACGCAGCGCCGCGTCGTCGCGCTGCTCGACCACCCGCTGCGCCGGCATCGGCTTGCCGGTCGCCTGCGCCACCACCCCGAGCAGCTGGCTCGGCAACGCGTGCAGCGTGTGCGCGCTGTCGACGACCCCGGGCTCTTGCAACTCGCCGTGGGTCTCGGAGGTCCTCACCGGGCCGGAGCGGGCTTGTGGTGCCGGATGAGATCCGGGTGCCGGACGGGCCTGCGGTGCCGGCGAGGATTGTGGCGCCGGGCGGGATTGTGGCGCCGGGCGGGCTTGTGGCGCGGGGCCGCGGCCCCCTGGCATGGGCGCGGGTCCGCGGGTCGGTGAGGCTGCGCCCTTGGTCGCCGCTTGCACGGACGCGGGCAGACCGATCCCGAAGACCGTTCGGCCCTTGTTCTGCTCGCCGTGCTCGCCCTGCTCGTCGCTGTCTGGGCCTTCTTCCGCCATGGGCACCCCTCGCCGGGCCAGTATACGCGTCGCAGCGGGCTTCGCGGCGTCCGGTGGGGCGATCTTTAAGCCGCGTCGCCGGCTGCGGAACCGAGCGCGGAGCCGGCAGAACGGTGATAGTGTTCGCCGCCATGACCGGGCCCGCTGTCGCCTCCTCGCCGCTGTTTCGCCGGCTTCTGGTCGCCAACCGCGGCGAGGTCGCCGTACGGGTCGCCCGGGCCTGCGATGTTCTGGGCATCACGCCGGTGCTCGCGGTGTCGGCGGCCGACCGCGACGCGGCCTACACGCGGGGGCGCGAGACCATATGTCTCGGCGGTGCCCGTTCAACGCAGAGTTACCTGAACATGCAAGCGATCGTGCAGGCGGCCCGCCAGAGCGAGTGCAGCGCGCTGCACCCGGGCTGGGGCTTCTTGTCGGAGAACCCCGTATTCGCGGCGCTGTGCGAGCAGCACGGCGTCACGTTCATCGGCCCGCCGGCTGCGGTGATGCACCGGATGGGCAAGAAGACGCCGGCGAAGGATGCGATGCGGGCCGCCGGCCTGAACCTGATCCCCGGCAGCGACGGGGTCTTGCGCGACGTCGAGGAGGCCCAGGCGGTCGCCGACCGGGTCGGCTATCCGGTGCTGCTCAAGGCCGAGAGCGGCGGCGGCGGTCGCGGCATGCGGATCGCCCGCGGCCCCGGGGAGGTCGCCGGCGCCTATGCAGACGCCCAGGCCGAGGCCACCGCCGCGTTCGGGGACGGGCGCCTGTACCTCGAGCGCCTGGTCGAGGGCGGCCGCCACATCGAGATCCAGATCCTCGCCGACCGCTACGGCCACGTCGTGCACCTCGGCGAGCGTGATTGTACGGTCCAGCGCAATCATCAGAAGTTGATCGAGGAGTCGCCCTCGCCTGTCCTCCCGGACAGCGAGCGAAACCGCACCCTCGACGCCGCCGTGCGGGCCGCGGCCAGCATCGGCTACGTCGGGGCCGGCACCATGGAGTTTTTGCTCGATGCGGACGGCGTGCTGCGCTTCATGGAGATGAACACCCGCCTCCAGGTCGAGCACAGCGTCAGCGAGCAGCGCTCGGGCCGGGACCTCGTGGTCGAGCAGATCCGGGTCGCCGCCGGCCACCCGCTGTCGTTTCGCCAGGAGGACATCACCCTCGTCGGTCACGCGATCGAGTGCCGCATCAACGCCGAGGACACGACCGAGAATTTTCGGCCCGCCCCTGGCGTGATCTCCCGCTGGGAGGTCCCGGCGAGCGAGCACCTGCGGGTCGACACCCACGTAACGAGCGGCTACGAGGTCCCGCCGCACTACGACAGCCTGCTGTGCAAGCTGATCACCCGCGGCGACACCCGCGAGCAGGCGATCGCCCGCATGATCACCGCGCTCGAGAGCCTGGTCTGCGAGGGCGTGCCGACCACCGTCCCCGTGCACCTGGCGATCCTTCGCTCCCCCGCCTTCCAGGCCAGCCGCTACGACACCCGCAGCATCCCCGGCTGGCCGCCGGCCTGACCCGAAAGCTCCTGTCCCATGGCACATGTCCCGCTCATCCCGATCGGCACGGCTCGCGAGCAGCTCGGCGACGACCGCACCTACCAGGACCACCGCGCCGCGGTCGCCGAGCTCGAGGCCACGCTGCGTGAGCGCCGGGCCGGTGTGCACGCCGGCTGGGGCGAGAAGTACGCCGAGCGCGTGCGAGCCCGCGGCAAGCTGACCGCGCGCGACCGCCTCGCCCGCCTGATCGACCCCGGCAGCCGCGTCTACGAGGTCGGCACCTTCGTCAACGACGGCGTCGTGTTCGGCGACGGCCTGCGCTCACCGGCCGCCGGAGTCGTCACCGCCTTCGCCATGGTCGAGGGCCGCTGGTGCATGGTG
>NZ_JACCSO010000215.1 GCF_013812955.1 Nannocystis sp.
CGCTGACCCGCGTCCACCAGCTGGCGGTGTTGCGATGGTCGGTGATCAGGCTGCCCTCGCCGGACACGAACAGGTACTCGACGTAGGGCATGAAGCCGATGTCGGCGAGCGAGAACGTGCTGCCGGCGATGTACTCGCGGCCCTCGAGCTCGCGCTCGATCACGGCGACCCGGCCACCTGACGGCGAGGTCCCCCTACTCCGTGACCACGACCGCCGAGCCGCGCGCGAGAGTCCCCACGCCGGGACTCGCCGCGTGCCAGCCCGCGGGGAGGTGCGGCTCGGTGAAGCCGAACAACCACCGCGCGTCGGCGGGCGAGAGGTTCACGCAGCCATGGCTGCGCACCAGCCCGAAGCCGCCGTGCCAAAACGCGCCGTGCAACGCGACGCTGTTATGGAAGTACTGCGTCCACGGCACGTCCTCGATCGAATAGGCGTCCTCCTCGATCGGCTGATCACGCATCGAGGTCGCCACGTGCTTGCTCTGGAGGCGATGGACCCCGACCGGGGTCATGCCGGGCAGCTTGCCGGTCGAGACCAGGGTCGTGAACACTGGTTTGTCGCCCTGATACGCGACCAGCACCTGCTCCGAGAGGTCGACGTGCACCCACCGCTCCTCGGAGCCGACGCCCGGCGGACGGCGCAGCTTGTACGACTGCCCGACCGCGTAGGCCGGCATCAGCAGGCCCTCGGCGTCCTCGTAGTACTGGGTGGTCCCGATCGTCACCTTGCGCTTGAAGGGGTGACGACTGCGTCGCTCGGGGCCCTTGCCCTCGACCTTGGTCAGCAGGTCGCCGCCCTCGGCCGAGCGCTTGAGCATCGCCGTCTCGCGCACGATCCAGTGGACCGGCAGGTCCTCCTCGCCGCGCAAGACCATGCCGGTGAAGCTCGAGCCCTCGCGCTGCTCGAGCTGATACTTGCGCACGAACACGCCGCGCAGCGTCCGCAAGAACCGGCGCTCGCTCTTCATCGCCTCGCCAGCGACGGTGACGTAGTAGCCGGCGTTCAGGTACTCCTTCACGACCGCCGGGACCTCGGGGGGCCGCTCCGCCGGGTTGCTCGGCATCGGCGCGCGACCATTCTCGGCGATCCACGCCTTGGCCGCCGCGTCGGCCGCGTCGGCCTCGCTGAAGCTCGGCAGGCGGTGGAAAAACGGCGTGCCGTCGTGCGACACCCGCCAGAACTCGTAGGGCATCGGCTGCTCGAGGTTCGGCCTGGGGATGTTGATCGCGCCGTCGTCCGGCGGCGTATCGCCGATCTCCAGGCCCGCGTTGAGGCAGATCCACCCGGCCGGATAGATCCCGTGCCAGCCGCGCGTGCAGCCGCCACCGAAGCTCAGCGCCGCGTCGGCGCGCACGCGGGCCCCCGCGCGCAGGATGCCGAGGATGCGCCCATCCTTCTCGGTCCGCTCGCGCACCAGCACCGCCTGTCCGGTCACCAGGCCGTGCTTCGGATACTTCGCCTCGGAGGTGGCATCGAGCAGGGCCGGCGGCTCATGGATCGGCGGAAAGGCCCCGTAGCTGCCGTCCTCGCGCGGCGCATAGGGATCGATCGCGTCGCTCGCCGGTGGAACCGGCTCGGCGGCGACGATCTCCGCGGCCTCATCAGGCGGCGAAGGATCCGCGATCGGATCCGCCGGAGAAGCTTCGCCGGGCGCGCCGTCGGCCAGCGGCTCGGTCGCCACCGCGGGCGTGCGACCGCCCAGCTCGTAGAGGCCTGCCACCATGGCCCCTCCGAGAACGAAGCTGCCGAGCATCTCGAGGACGCGCCTGCGCTGCATGGTGTACCGCTCGCGCCCCCGGGGTCGCTGCGGCGCGACCATAAGCGACGCGCCCCCCGCCTGGCAATCCCGCAACCCGCTTGCCCTCCCCCGCGCGGCTGCTCCATGCTGTGCCCCGTGCCGACCCGCCGCCGCCCCCGCGCCTTGCGACCGCCCGGACGCGGCACCGGCATCGGCGGCATGGTCATGCTGGTCATGCTGGTCATGCCGGTCATGCTCCAGTTCGCCAGGCCCGCTGCCGCGAGCGAGCCCGCTGCCGAGCCCGCTGTCCCCGCCGCGCCGGTGCGCACGACGCCCGACCCCGCCC
>NZ_JACCSO010000218.1 GCF_013812955.1 Nannocystis sp.
ACGCAGTCGACCTTGTACGCGTCCGGTCCGCCGGCCGCGATCTGCTGCCAGGTGGTGCCGGCGAGTTGCTGGAGCGCGGGGAAGAAGTCGCCGGTCTGCGTGAAGTCGCCGTAGCGCTGGATGATCGTGGCGTCGCTGTAGAAGCGCAGCGACTCGGCGGGCGGCTGCGGGCGACCGCGGTATTGCAGGAGACCCGCAACCCGGAACGTGCCCGGCAGGCAGCCGTACATGCCGTTGTAGGCGACGGTCTTGTTGGCGAACGGCGCGAGCACCTTGCCGAGGATGTTCTTCTGGTCGTCTTTGTCGACGCCGTCCAGGAGCTGCCACGGGATCGCATCAGTCGGCGGGGCGAACATCGGTGTCCAGTCGACTCCTGCCGCGTCGATCTTGATGAACGTGCGAACCCACTCCTGATCGATATCCCGGTTGTAGCGACCCCAAGGAAGGCGAGCACGCTCCTCAGGCGAGGATGAGCCGTCATTGAGCATCCCCTTGAACAAACCCGCGAGCGCTCTCCCGATCCCCACCACGATGCCGATGATCCAACCGGCCACTGGAATCGCAGAGACCGCATTGAGTGCGAGGTCAATCGCTACATTGGCCATTGCGCCGACGAGCAGCTTTGGATCCGCGGTGACTGCGAAGGGCACTTCGGCCAGGATTCCGGCGATGGCGTCTGTCTTGGGGTTAATCCAGGCGACCTTGGACCACACATCGTGGAGGAGGTCGCCCGCGATCGTCGCCTTGGTCTTCCAAAGCATCTGGGTCGCCTGGTTCCAGGCTTGAGCACCCGCTTGACTGAGGATCGCCTCCCCGATCGTCTGTTGCCCTTGCCCCTCGTATCGCTCCATGAGGGCTTTAAACGCTGTATCCGCATAGACATCAGCGCCCGGGTATGGGCTGTTAAAGATGTCTGGAACCCGATCGAAGAGACGGCTATTGGGATCGATAATCATAAGGCGCTTTCACACCAGAGCATGACGCACTCCAGAGGGGTTTCAAGCGTTTCGGGGCACTTGTTGGTGGCACCATCGCAATAGATGTGGCACAGCCCGAAATCACACTCGTGCCTATATCCATCGACGGCCTGACAGTCGCTGTCATCCGTGCATGTCTCTTCGCAATAACCGATGTAGCACTCCAGTCCGCTTGCGCAGGACAACTCCGCATCAACTGGTCCAGAGCCCTCCCCACACGGCTCGCCGAACTCGCTGCCCGCAGGCGCATCGTCTTTGCAGCGAACGCCGTCGGCGAGGATGAACAGGAGGGGGAGCAGGATCGTGGAGCTGCGCATGCCGGCAGCATAGGCCCGCGCGGGACCGCGCGTCGAGTCCATCGCGAGCTCAGCTTGCACGGGCCACCCCTTCGATCTGCTGGCGCAGGCAAGGATCTGCCGAGGCAGCCGCACGCCGCTGGACCTCGGCGGGGAGGGTCGCCAGGGCCCGAAGCGTCGCCCGGCGGACGGCGAAGAAGCTGGCGAAGCGGCGCAGGATGTAGTTGTAGGCGGACGCGGCAAGACGGCCGCGCGGGCCGTCCAGGGCCGCGACGTGGAGGCTGCCCTGGTGCGCGTGGAGAAAGCGCCCGCGCTGGTACAACTGGCCGGCGGTGGCCCGGCCCGCCTGAAAGCCTGGCAGGCGGGCGACCAGGGGAGCCGTGTGCGCGGCGAAGTGCCGGTAGATGGCGGTGACCTGGCGCGCATCCTGGCGGAGGTTGGTCGCCGGGTCCATCAGGCTTGCGACGACGTGGAGCCCCTCGATGGCCGGCTGCATGGCTGGAGAGGCCCACCGTGCGCCGGGTCCGACGTCGCCGAGACGCGCGCTGTACACCCACGGGAAGGTCCCGAGATGCAGCACGAGCGGCGTCTGCCAGCCGCAGGCGCTCTCGGCCCGCGGCGGGGGTCCGGGCCAGCCGTCCCCGAAGTAGCCCGGCGCGGTATCCGGGTAGAAGGCGCGCAGCGAGCGGTTGCCCTCCGGGTAGCACGCCCCGGTCGCCAGCGTCGTCGGATCCGCGGTCACGCGCCACAGCTCCCCGCGCGCCAGGCCGGCCGCGGTCATCGCCTGGATCACCGCCGACTGCACGCGCGCCTGAGCCTCGGTCACGCCTGGACGACCGGCGCGTAGCGCATGCTCGAATGCGGTGAGGCCCGTGTAGGTCATCGCCGTAATCCGGTCCTCGCTCGTTGGCACAGCTCGCGGTGCGGCGGCGAGTTGCTGCGCAAAGCCCAGCGTGTCCGCGATGGCCTGCCATTCGCGCGCATACCAGGTCTGCACGTCCATCGGCGAGCGCAGGTCAAAGTCGGGGACCAGTTCCGCGAGGCTGTGAATGTCGTCGCCGTAGCAGCGCAGGTCGGGGGTCATGACAGCTCCTTGGGTAATGCGCCGACGAGGCCGGCGAACACAGCGGGCACTCCCGGCCAGGCCGAGGCGTCGAGCTTGGCGGGGATCGTGTCGACATCTGCGAGGTCGATCCCGAGGGCCTTCACGTCCTCGAGAAAGCGAGTACGGACCTCCTGGTACTTCTTCCCGCCGCGGCCCTTCTTGAGCAGTCCGGGGTTCGCCCATCCGGCTTTGATGTCGGGGACGTCGTCGACGCGGTACTGCGA
>NZ_JACCSO010000242.1 GCF_013812955.1 Nannocystis sp.
GCACCAGCTCCGGCTCCGCGACCGCGACCGGGGCCGGGGCCGGGGCCGGGGCCACCGCCGGGCTCTCCCTGGGCAACTCCGGCACGACCGGCTCGAGGCCGAGGACCTCCCGAATGGCGGCCCGCAATGCGCCGGGATCCGGGTGCCGTTGCGCGGGGTCCTGCGCGAGGGCCTTGCTCATCAGCGTATCGACGGCAGGGGGGACCGCGATCAGCGAGCGCAGGCGGGGCGCCATCTTGGTGGAGGGGCGCTTGCCCGAGATCAATTCGAACAGGATGACCGCGAGCGAAAAGATGTCACTTCGCGGGTCGCCGCTCGCCTGTCGCTGCTCCGGCGCGCGGTAAGCGGATTCGCCCTGCCCGCCCCCGAGCTCGAGCTCCGCGACGCCATAATCGAGCAAGAGCACCTTGTCATCCGCCGTGACGAGACACCGGGACGGCAACAGCGCCCGATGAGCGACCCGGGTCGCCTCCTGGGCGCTGTGCAGCACCGCCGCGATCCGTTCACCGAGCGCCAGCGCCCGCTCCCAGGGCATCGGTCCATCCTGCTCACGCAGGCGGTCGAGGCCCCGTCCGGCCTGCGGCTCGTGCACACAATGCGGCGGCACCGGCGGCGTCGGCTCGACGCCCCTGGGCAGCACCAGACCCTCGATGCCGGCCCCCGCAGCCGCCGCGACGACCCCGGCAAACGCCGCCCAGGCCTCCGGACGCGCGCATGCCGGGTCGAAGAGCGACAGCGCCACGTCGCGGCCCGTCTGATGGTCGAGCGCAAGAAACGCCTGCACGACCCCGCTGTGGCGCAGCGGCGCCTTGAGCACGAAGCGACCATTGACGCGGTCGCCGAGCGGCGCTGAGGAGATGCCGGTCAAGCGTGGCCGATGCTCGCAGGCTCGACGCGGCCTGTCTACGGCGCCCGGAACGTGGCGTGCGAGGCTCGCACGATCGCGTGCCCGGACGATATCGCTCGCTCGATACTACGACGTATGAACCGGGCCATCCGGCTAGTGAACGCCCTTCTTGGTGCGCAGCAGCGCCCCCTCATTGACATGCGAGTTCCAGGACGCCGGCCGCAGGCCATTGGGCACCTCGACCATCGAGATGCAATCCGGCACCGGGCAGACGATCTGGCACAGGTTGCAGCCGACGCACTCGCTCTCGTCGACGATCGGCACGCGGGTCGCCTTGTTGGTGTCCGGGTGGATGCACTGATGCGCGCCGTCGTGGCAAGCGACCACGCAGGCGTGGCAGCCGATGCACTTGCTCGCGTCGATCTTGGCGATCGTCTCGTAGTTCAGGTTGAGCTCGCCCCACTCCGAGTAGCTGGGCACCGCCTGCCCGCGCATGGCCTCGAGGTTCGCATAGCCGTGGTCGCGCATGTACTGCGAGAGCCCCTCGATCATGTCCTCGACCACGCGATAGCCGCGCAGCATCACCTCGGTGCACACCTGGACCGAGGAGCAGCCGAGCAGGATGAACTCGACCGCGTCGCGCCAGTTCGAGACCCCGCCGATGCCGGAGATCGGCAGCTTGAAGGCCTCGTCGCGGGCCAGGCTGGCGATCATGTGCAAGGCGATCGGCTTGACCGCGGGCCCGCAGTAGCCGCCGTTGGTCGACATGCGCTCGACGCGGGGCTCGAGCACTTTGCGCTCGATGTCGACGCCGATGATGCTCTTGATGGTGTTGATCAGCGAGACCCCGTGGGCGCCGCCGGCCTGGGCGGCGAGGCCGTGCGGGCCGATCTCGTCGACGTTCGGGGTCAGCTTCACCAGCACCGGCACGGTCGAGTACTCGACGGCCCACGCGGTGATGCGCTCGTTGAGGGCCGGCTCCTGGCCGACGGCCGAGCCCATGCCGCGCTCGCACATGCCGTGCGGGCAGCCGAAGTTGAGCTCGAGTCCATCGGCGCCGGCGTCGATCGACTTTTTAATAATATCCTTCCACTCGTCGCGGGTCTCGACCATCAGCGAGACGATCACGCCGTGCTTCGGGTAGCGCTTCTTGACGTCGTAGATCTCGCGGAGGTTGACCTCGAGCGGCCGGTCCGTGATGAGCTCGATGTTATTGAAGCCGATCGCCTTGGTGCCCTTGTAGTGGATGGCGCCGAAGCGGCTCGACACGTTCTGGATCGGCGAGCCGAGGGTCTTCCACACCGCGCCGCCCCAGCCGGCGTCGAAGGCCCGGGAGATCTGCCCGCCGGAGTTGGTCGGCGGGGCCGAGGCCAGCCAGAACGGATTGGGCGTGATGATCCCGCCGGTGTTCGCGCGAAGGTCGGGGGCGGTGCCCGGGGCCAGCGAGATCTTGGGGCTAAACATTCGTTGCTCCTCGAGCACCCGGTGCTCCTGCCAGATAACGGTCGATCGCCTGGGCCGCGCGCTTGCCCTCGGCCGCCGCGTTGACGACCTCCTTGCCGCCGTTGGCGCAGTCGCCCGCCGCGTACACCCCCGGGCAACCAGTCGCCCCGTCCGCGTCGACCACGACCTGCCCCTGCGCCACCTCGAGCCCCGGCAGCGCCGCCGCGAACTCCCCCAGCCGCGCCTGGCCGATCGCCAGCAGCACCAGGTCGGCCGGCACCTCGAAGCTCTCGCCGGTCGGACGCCGGTCCGCGCTCACTCGCGCGCAACGCACGGCGGCCACGTGCCCGTCGCCGACGAAGGCCAGCGGCTGGCTCTGCCAGGACGCGCGGGCGCCGTCGACCTTGGCGGCCTTCCACTCGTGCGCGTAGCCGCTCATCTGCGCCTCGCTGCCGCGGTAGACCATCGTCACCTCGGGCACGCCGAGGCCGAGCAGCTCGCGCACCGCGTCGATCGCCGTGTTGCCGCCGCCGAGCACCACGGCGTGGCGGACCGCGCGGAGGTCGACCGGGTTGAGCTTGAACTCGCGGATGAAGGCGACCGCGCCGACGATGCCGGCCAGCTCGGCGCCGGGCAGCGGCAGCATGCGGTCCTCACCGAGGCCGACCGCGATCATCACGGCCTGGTGGCGCCGGCGCAGCTCGTCGAAGCCGAGCTCACGACCGACCTGGACGTCCTGCACGACCTCGACGCCGCCGATCTTCAGCACCCACTCGGCCTCGATCAGGGCCTGGTCGGCGCGCATCTTGTAGGGCGCGACGCCGGTGGTGTTGAGGCCGCCGAGCAGCCCGCCCGCGTCGTAGATGGTGACCGCGTGGCCGAGGCGGCGCAGCTCGTGCGCCGCGGCGAGCGAGGCCGGGCCGCCGCCGACCAGGCCGACGCTCTTGCCGGTGTCCGGGCCCGCCGTGAAGAACTCCCAGCCGGCCGCGAACGCCGCGTCGGTCGCGTAGCGCTGCAGCTTGCCGATCTCGATCGGCGGCGCGTCCATCTCGTTGTACACGCAGGCACCGACGCACAGCACCTCGACCGGGCACACGCGCGCGCAGCTCATGCCGAGGATGTTGCTGGCGAAGATCGTACGCGCCGCGCCCTCGACGTTGGCCGTGGAGATCTTGCGGATGAACTCCGGGATGTTGATCGCCGTCGGGCAGTGCGCGATGCACGGCGCGTCGACGCAGTAGAAGCAGCGATTGGCCTCTGCCGCCGCCTGGACGGGGCTGTAC
>NZ_JACCSO010000276.1 GCF_013812955.1 Nannocystis sp.
CTACACGACCCTGGGTGTCCCGAAGACAGCCGACGCTGCCGAGATCAAGCGCGCCTATCGCAAGCTCACCCAGCAGTATCACCCCGACAAGAACCCCGGGGACGCGGCCGCCGAGAGCCGCTTCAAGGACGTCTCGACCGCCTACGATGTCCTCAGCGACGCCGATAAGCGCAAGAACTACGACGAGTTCGGCGACATGAGCCTGACCCAGGGCTTCGACCCCGATCGCGCCCGCGCCTACCAGCAGGCGAGCCGCGGCGGCGGCGGCCGGCGCCCGCGCGGCGGCCCCGGCGGCATGCCCTTCGACGAGAGCTTCTTCTCCAACGCCGGCGACGCGCGCGGCACCTCGTTCGATGACCTGCTGTCGCAGATGTTCGGCGGCGGCCGGGTCACCGACCCGATGGGCGGTCGCGGCCGTCGGCCCGTGAGTCAGCGCGGCCACGACATCGAGGGCGAGATCACGATCGACTTCATGGACATGCTGCGCGGCAAGACCGTGCCGCTGCGCATCGAGTCCGAAGGGGGCGGCGGCCGCAGCATCGACGTCAAGGTCCCGCCTGGCATCGCCGACGGCGGCAAGTTGCGCCTGCGCGGCAAGGGCGGCGCCGGCGACCCGCCCGGCGACATCATCCTCACGGTCAAGGTCGCGCCCCACCCTCGCCTCAAGCGCGAGGGCAGCAACCTCCAGCTCAGCCTCCCGGTCACCGTGCTCGAGGCCTACCGCGGCGGTCCCATCGACGTCCCGACCCCGACCGGCAAGGTCACGCTCAAGCTCAAGGCCGGCAGCCAGAACGGCCAGACCCTGCGCCTCAAGGGCAAGGGCATCGCCCCGACCAGCCAGGAGCCCGGCGACCTGCTCGTCACCCTCGACGTGCGCCTGCCGCCGCCCGAAGACGCCGAGCTGCTCGCCGCGCTCGAGCGCCTGCAAGCCGGCCAGGACCCGCGCGCCGACCTCGATCTCTAGCGGTCACGGTGCGCGCGCGGGTGAGACGCGCGCACGGATGAGGTGGATGAGACGGGTGAGGCCGCGCTCGCGTGAGTCGGTCCACGGCCACCCGCGGCGGCCGGCACCGGCGTGCTATGCCTGGGCCCATGGCCGTGCACCTGCCTGTCATCTCCGCCGACCCTGCTCCGACCGCGACCGAGCCCGCGCCGCGCCGTCGCCATCCGGAGTGGCTGCGCGTACCGATGCCCGGCGGCGACGGTTATCAGGCGCTGCGCCGCAAGGTCAAGGAGCTCGGCCTGCACACCGTGTGTCAGAGCGCGAGCTGCCCGAACATCGGCGAGTGCTGGAACCACGGCGCGCTGACGATCATGATCCTCGGCGACATCTGCACCCGCTCGTGTCGCTTCTGCGACGTCGCCACCGGGCGGCCGCTGCCGGTCGACCACGGTGAGCCCGAGCGGGTCGCTACCATGCTGGCCGCGCTCGATCTGAGCCACACCGTCATCACCTCGGTCGACCGCGACGACCTGCCCGACGGCGGCGCCGGCATCTGGGCCGAGACCTTGCATGCCTGTCATCGCCAGGCGCCGGACATGACGATCGAGGTCCTGGTCCCCGACTTCAAGGGTGAGCTCGACGACGTCGACACCGTGCTCGCGGGCCGGCCGGATGTCTTCGCGCACAACCTCGAGACCGTGCCGCGGCTCAGCCGCGAGGTCCGCGTGCAGGCCCGCTACGACCGCTCCTATGCGGTGCTGCGGCACGCGCGTGAGCGCGGCGCGCTGGTCAAGACCGGCCTGATGCTCGGCCTCGGCGAGACCCGAGAGGAGCTGCACGAGGTCATCGATCAGTGCGCCGATCTCGGGCTGACGATCTTGACCCTGGGTCAATATCTGCAGCCGAGCAAGAAGCACCTCGAGGTCACTCGCTTCGTGCACCCCGACGAGTTCATCGAGCTCAAGGCCTACGCGCTCGCCCGCGGCATCCCGCACTGCGAGAGCGGCCCGCTGGTGCGCTCGAGCTACCACGCCGAGGGCCAGGCCCACCTGATCCGACGTCTGCAAGCGGAGCGCGGCGTGATCGGCTTCGCCAGCCTGCGCTGAGCCGCTCGCTCGCAGATAGCGGGTGCTCGCTGGCGACCGCTGCGACGCGCGAGCGCGCCACGGGCCGGTGGGCCCGTGCCATCAGACGATGATTCGTCGACGAAACGACGTGAGCACGAGCCGCCGCATGAGCGCCTCTGTCCCTCGCTTCCTGGCACATTGGCGGCCGCAACGTTGAAAGAAGGATTGTGGGTATGAAGATCGATCTCTCGAAGTTCCTGGCGATCGCCGCGGTCATGGCACAGGGCGGCTGCACCATCTCTCTCCCCGATGTGCTGACCACCACCGCGACCAACACCGATGGTGATGATGACAGCGATGGCGACGGCACCGGTAGCACCGGTAGCACCGGTGGCACCGGTAGCACCGGCGGCACCGCGGACGGCACGGAGGGCGTCACCGACGCCACGAGCGCCACGAGCGCCAGCACTGTCGAGCCGACCACCGACGCACCGACCACCGACCCGACCGGCGGCACCACCGGCGACGCCGACTTCCTGTGCAGCGACGGCAGCAGCGTGCCGACCGAGTTCGTCTGCGACGAGGAGCCCGACTGCCCGGACGGCTCCGACGAGATCACCGGCTGCGGCATCCCGGCCTTCCAGTGTGTGGACAGCGTCCAGGAGATCCCCATGGACTGGATCTGCGACGAGAGCCTCGACTGCGCCGATCAGTCCGATGAGGTCGAGGGATGTGGCCTCGAGGCCTTCGTCTGCGGCGACAAGATCCATATCCCGCTCTCGTACCAGTGCGACACCTTCAACGACTGTCTCGACGGCTCCGACGAGGCCGACTGCTGAGCCGACTCAGCGCGCCAGCCAGCGACGCGCCACCTCGGCGTCCGAGAAGGGCAGGCTCCGACCACGGATGACCTGCCCTTGCTCGTGGCCCTTGCCGGCGATCACGACGACGTCTCCGGGCCGGGCCTCGCCGATCGCCCGGGTGATCGCCGTCTTGCGATCGAGCGCGACCGTCCACGACGCTCGCCCCCCGCGCAGGCCCTCCACGACCATCGCCGCGATCGCGGCCGGATCCTCATCGCGGGGGTTGTCGCTCGTCACGATCGCCAGGTCGGCCCGCACACCGACGGCCGCGCCCATCGGCGCGCGCTTCGACGGCGTCGCGTCGCCGCCGGCCCCGAACACCACGATCACCCGCCCTGCCCCGCCGGCCAGCGCCCGCGCCGCCTTGCAGGTGTGGGCCAATGCATCGGGCGAGTGGGCGTAGTCGATCACGATCGTCGCCCGGTCGTCACCGTGGGCGAGCACCTCGAAGCGGCCCGGCACCACCGGGCACGCCGCGATCCCCCGCGCGACCGCATCGGGCGGCAGACCGGCGGCGAGCCCCGCCAGCGCCGCCGCCAGCGCGTTCTCGGCGAAGACCTCGCCGATCATGCGCGTCTCGAGCACGCCGCCGAGCGCCGTCGCGGCGGGTGATGGTTGCAGCTGCACCCGCGTGCCCGCGACTGAGACCTCGAGACTCGCCGCCTCAAGGTCCGCGGTGTGCAGCCGCTCGCCGCGACCCGGGGCCGCGAACCAGCGGCGCTCGACATCGGCGGGGATCGCCTGATCGATGTAGAGCGCGTGCGGGTCGGCGGCGTTGAGCACCGCCGTGCGTCCGGGTCCGAGCGCCATGAACAGCTGGGCCTTGGCCGCGAGGTAGTGCTCCCAGCTGCCGTGGGTCGCAAAATGATCCGGCGAGAGGTTGGTGAACACGCCGAGGTCGAAGCGCCACGTCCGGGCATAACCCTGCGCGAGCGCGAGGCTGGTCGCCTCGATCACCGCGTGTCGACAGCCGCGCGCGGCGGCCCGCTCGAGCAGGCCGAGGAAGTCGCTGAACTTCTTGCCGCGCGGCCAGGCCTCGTCGTCGAGCGCGACACCCAGCGTCGAGATCCGCAACGTCGAGAGCGCGGCCGCTCGCAGGGCCGCCGCGATCATCCACGTCGTCGAGGTCTTGCCGTTGGTCCCCGTCACCCCGACGGTGAACAACGGCGCGGCCCACGGGGCAGCCGCGGCGACCGGGCGCATCAGGGCTTGCTGGCCTCGATCGCCTTGGTCTCCGGCGCCAGCAGGCGCGCCAGCGGCGTGCCACGCAGCAGGCGGCCGAGCACCTCGGACACGCTCTCGCCGCCGAGGATCGCCAGCGGGGCCATGCTCTCGGCCATCTTCTCGGCCAGCGCACGGTCACCGAAGGCCTGCAGGGCGGCGATCAGATCCGGCGACACGGCCCGGGCCTTGTCGACCACCGCGCTGACCTCACCTTGCAGCTCCTTGAGCCGCTGGTCGAGCTTTTGCTGGGCGAGCCCGAGCTCCTGCTCCTGGGTCGCGCCGCGGCGCCGCAGCTCGGCGTCGTGGATCGCGGCGATGCGCTCCTGCTCGCTCATCAGCGCGGTCTGCTGGCGCTCGTGCAGCTCGATCTTCGCCGCCTGCTCGGCGAGCTGGTGGCGCAGCTGCTGCTCGATCTCCTTGGTCTTGAGGCCGCTGCTCTTTTGCCGGGTCTCCGACTGCAGCTCCGCGATCTGCTGGCCGATGTTCTCGGTCTGGCGGGTCGCCTCGAGCCGGCGCTGCTCGGCGGCCAGCTGCAGGGTCTGCTGGACCGCGGCGTGCTGGGCCTTGACCAGCAGGCTGGCGATCGTGTCGTCGCCGATCGAGACCTCGAGCACCTCGACGTCGTAGATGCGCATCCCGTTCTCGTCGAAGCGCCGGCCCGGGCGCTTGCCGTCCTCGCCGACGACCCCGAGGATGATGTCGCGCAGGATCGCCACCGAGTTGGCGTAGAAGTGCTCGATGCCGTGGCGCTTGACCGCGTGGCGGATCAGCGAGCGCAGGTGGTCGGTGAGGAACTTGACGTAGTTCTCGACCTCGAACCAGCGCGCCGCGTCGCCCTCGAAGTTGACCCGGTACGACAGCTGCAAGTGCACGCGCACCAGGTCGAGGGTCTCGGCCTCGACCTCGTCCGTGACCTTGTTGTTGAGCGTCCGCAGGTACACCGTCTTGAGCAGGTTCTCGTCCGACTTCGGCTTGCCGGTCGAGAGCTCGAGCACCTGCAGGTTCTCGTCGTACTCGAGCAGGCGCGTGTGCGGCCCGCTGACGACCTGGCGCTCGCCGGTCTTGCTGACCACCAGCACCGCGTAGCCGGTCCACACGTCGATCGCCACCGCGCCCTCGAAGCGGGTGTCGAGCACGATCGTGCGCGGGCTGGTGAAGTTTTGATTGCGGTTGAAGTCGTCGCCCGCGAACTCGTTCGGCGGCTGCGGGGCCATCTGGGTCTCACGCGCGGCGATCGCCCCGGAGGCCGCCTTGGCGGGTGCAGCCTGGCGCTGGGTGGGGGCCGGCGCGGCCGGGCTGCCGGTCCCGGCC
>NZ_JACCSO010000286.1 GCF_013812955.1 Nannocystis sp.
GCGAGGCGCTGGTCGAGGGCTGGCACGGGCGCGACGACGATCGCCTGCGCTTCTGCGTCACGCCGCGCTTCGCCCTCAGCTGCACGCCGGCGCTGCTGCGCGGGGCGGGGGTGCTGGCCGAGCGCCACGCGCTGCCGGTGCAGACCCACCTGGCCGAAAATCACGACGAGATCTCGGCGACCGGGCGGGCGTTTCCGGAGGCCGCGGATTACCTCGAGGTCTATGAGGCGCACGGGCTGTGTGGGCCGCGCTCGTTGTTCGCCCACTGCATCCACCTGTCCGAAGGGGCATGGGACCGCATGGCCGTGCACGGGGCCGCCGTCGCCCACTGCCCGGACAGCAACTTCTTCCTCGGCAGCGGCTGCATGCGCCTGAGCGCGCCGACCAGCCGCGGGCTGCGCGTCGGCCTCGGCACCGACGTCGGGGCCGGGCGCAGCTTCTCGCTGCGGCAGGTGATGGCGGGGGCCTATGACGCGGCGCTGACGGTCGGGACGCGGGTAAGCCCGGAGGCGCTGCTGTGGCACGCGACCCGCGGCGGAGCGCGCGCGATGGGCCTGGGGGCCTCGGTGGGCTGTCTGGCCGCGGGTTACGAGGCCGACGTGGTGGCGCTGGACGTGCCGGATTATGTGCAGAGCGAGGCGGCGCTGCTGGACGCGATCGCATTTCGTCGCGACGCGGGGGCGGTGCGGGCGACGCTGGTGCGCGGCCGGGTGCTACGCTAGAGGGGTGGACAAGCTGAGGCCCGAGTACCCCTATTACCTCGGCGGCGCGGCGCAGCAGCCGAACGTCGATCTCGTGGTGTACGACAAGTACAGCGGCGCGGAGGCGACGCGGGTGGCGATGGCCGACGCGGCGGCGATCGATGAGGCGATCGCGCTGGCGGCCGGGGCGGCGGGGGCGATGGCGGCGATGCCCGCGTATGAGCGGCAGGCGGCGCTGCAGGGCTGTGTGCGCCGCTTCGAGGCGCGGCAGGAGGAGCTGGCGCTCGCGCTGTGCATCGAGGCCGGCAAGCCGATCAAGGACAGCCGCGGCGAGGTGACGCGCCTGATCGACACGTTTCGGGTCGCGGCGGAGGAGTCGACGCGCATCGTCGGCGAGGTGCTGCCGCTCGACATCAGCCCGCGCGCGCACGGTTATCGCGGGCAGTGGAAGCGGGTGCCGATCGGGCCGGTGTCGCTGATCTCGCCGTTCAACTTCCCGCTGAACCTCGCGGCCCACAAGATCGCCCCGGCGATCGCGGCGGGCTGCCCCTTCGTGCTCAAGCCGGCGAGCCTGACCCCGGTCGGGGCGCTGCTGATCGGCGAGGTGCTGGTCGACGCCGGGCTGCCCGCGGGCTCGTGGTCGATCCTGCCGTGCCCGCGCGAGGGCGCGAGCCAGCTGACGACCGACGAGCGGCTCAAGCTGCTCAGTTTTACGGGCTCGGGCGAGGTCGGCTGGGCGCTCAAGGCCAAGGCCGGCAAGAAGAAGGTCGTGCTCGAGCTCGGCGGCAACGCGGCGTGCATCGTCGACGCCGGGGCCGATCTGGCGACGGTGGTCCCGCGCCTGGCCTTCGGGGCCTATTATCAGTCGGGCCAGAGCTGCATCAGCGTGCAGCGGATCTTCGTCCATCGCTCCCTGTACGCCGAGCTGCGCGAGAAGCTGGTGGCGGCCGCGATGGCGCTCAAGGTCGGCGACCCGCGCGACGAGGCGACCACGCTCGGGCCGCTGATCAGCGAGAAGGAGGCGCGCAGGATCGAGGGCTGGGTGCGGGAGGCGGTCGCCGCCGGGGCGACGCTGCTGTGCGGCGGCACCCGCAAGGGCGCGATGATGCCGGCGACCCTGCTCGAGGACGTCCCGGAGGCGCTGCCGCTGTGCACCGAGGAGGTGTTCGGGCCGGTGGCGACGCTCGCCCCCTTCGACGACTTCGAGGACGCGCTCGCGGCGGTCAACGCCAGCAAGTTCGGGCTCCAGGCCGGCGTGTTCACCAACGACCTGCAGCACGCCTACCGGGCCTGGGACGCGCTCGAGGTCGGTGGGGTGATCATCAACGATGTGCCGTCGTGGCGGGTCGACCACATGCCCTACGGCGGCGTGAAAGAGAGCGGGCTCGGCCGTGAGGGCGTGCGGTTCGCAATCGAGGACATGACGGAGATCCGGCTGCTCGTGCTGCGGTTGTGATGCCGTTCCCGTGGTACGCCAGAGCGATGTTTCGCCGCCTCCTGGTCCTCGCCGTCCCGCTGCTCGCCTGCGCCGGGCAGCCGCGTGGGGAGGAGCCGGCGCCCGGGCAGCCGCGTCAAGAGCCGGCGAAGCCGGTGGCGCCGTCGCCGACGATGACGGCGACCGGGCCTGGCACCCACCGGGCGGCGGCGCTGCAGCGATCCGGCGCGTCGATGCCGCTGGGCGCGGCGGCCACGGAGCACGCCCGCGCGAGCTTGCTGGCGCTGGCGAACGGTGATGGCCTGATCGTGTCGCGGGCGGGCGGCATCGTGCTGCTCGACGCGCAGCTGCGGCAGCTGGCGGTGCTGAGCCCGGAGCGCGGGCGGCACCTGCGGGTGGTCGGCGAGCACCTGTACTTCTTCGCGCACAAGCAGCCGGTGCTGCGGGCGATGAACCTGAGCAGCGGTGAGACGCGCACCATCGCCGAGCTGTCGCGGCTCAAAGATGCGTGCTTCAGCGGCGGTCCACCGGCGGATCCGATCGACTTCGTGCAGTCGGAGGCCGACCTGTCGATCGCGGGCGGCGTGCTCTGCCTCGACATCATGGATCGCAACGCGAACATGGCGGCGGAGACCCGCAACTTTCGCATCGACCTGATGACCGGCGCGATCGAGCAGCGCATGGTGGCGCACCTCAGCGGCGACGCCTGCGGGCAGCTCCGCGAGCGCGAGCAGCCGCGGCTGTGCACGCCGGTGACCCACGACGGCAGCGGCGTGATCGAGAAGGTCGGGCCGAGCGGGCGCTGGTCGTATTATCCGGACTCGTCGCGCGGCGAGTCGGGAGATCGCAACTATGCGCTGGCGCGGCTCACCGATCGCAAGCAGGGCCGCGGTTACGCGATCGCCGGGCGCAAGCTGCGGCAGCTG
Organism: Nannocystis sp.; assembly: GCF_013812955.1. GTDB lineage: Bacteria > Myxococcota_A > Polyangia > Nannocystales > Nannocystaceae > Nannocystis. Next base: position 3,063 of record NZ_JACCSO010000286.1, read on the forward strand.
CGGAGCAATTCGAACCCGGTCGGCGCCTGCCTGGTGCCGGACGAGAACTCGGCGGCGTGGCTCGGCGCCAGCGACGTGCTGGTGCTCGACGGTTGCAGCGACCGCCTGACGATCGTGCGGCCGCCGGACCGGGTCGAGCACCTCAGGGTCGACGGCTTCGCGGTGGTTCCGAAGTAGCCGAAGTCGCGGTGGTTTCGAAGTCGCGGTCTCGAAGTCGCGGTCTCGAAGTCGACGAAATCAGTTGCGCTCGGGCAGGGCACGGCCGCGGGCGACGTGCTCCGAGACGGGCTTTTGCAGGGTCAGGCGCTGGCCCGCGGCGCGGCCGGCCTCGTGGGCGTGGCTGTGGCGCACGCCGGCCTTGGCCATCGCCCGGATGTTCGGATGGCGGTGGCGCACGTAACGGCCGAGGTCGGCGTCGCCGAGCCAGACCAGGCCGACCTCGGCGTTCTTCTGGCGCTCCTGGCGGAGCTTGTCGCGAAAGCCGAGCAGCACGCCCGCGGTGTACTCGCGCTTGCGGCTGCCTGGCAGGTCGAGGCTGCGGTGCTCGAGGCGCCACAGGCGGTCGGTGCTGGCGTGCAGGAAGTCGTGGACGTAGCCGGCCATCTCGAGGTTGGCCTCGCTGCCCATGACCTCGAGCACGCGCTCGTGGCGGTCGCGACGGGAGTTGTAGGT
>NZ_JACCSO010000290.1 GCF_013812955.1 Nannocystis sp.
GTGCCGGTGTCGCTCGGGACCTTGACCGAGACCAGCCCCGATCCGACCCGTCCGCGCCCGCGCCAGACACCCGGCTTCATGCCGGCGGTCGACAATCGCGGCTCGGGCCCGGCGCCGGTGGCCCGTCCCGCGCAGAACTCCGGCCCCTCGGGGCGCGCGAGTAATCCTTCGCTGACCGCGGACAACCCATTCCTGCGCTATGCGCAGGGCCAGCTAGCGACCTGGGAAGCCGAGCTCGCGACCCAGCCCGATCTGTTTCGTGCCGCCCGCCTGAACTACGAGATGGCGCGGCTCCACGAGTACCCGCTCGGCGACCTGGCCCAGGCCGCGACCTGCTATTTGCGGGCGCACGGGCTGCTGCCCGAGTACCTGCCGATCTTGCGCGGCGCCCGGCGAGTGTTGCTGGCCCAGCGCAACTTCCAGCGCGCGCTGCCGCTGTACGACGCGGAGATCCGGCTGACCGCGGAGCCCCGTCGCAAGGCGGCGCTGCTGTACGCCAAGGGCGGGCTGCTCGCCGACGTGCTCAAGAACGAGGCCGACGCGCGCACCGCCTACGCGGCCGCGCGTGAGTTCGACCCCAGCAACGTCTCGGTGCTCAAGGCCCTCGAGCAGATCGACGCCCGCGGCGGCGCCTGGGACCAGCTGGAGAAGGACTTCGCCCAGATCGCCAGTTCGGTCGAGAAGGACCCGCGGCACCGCTCGGCGCTGGTGGTCCGGCGCGCGCACCTGTTCGAGCTGCGGCAGAAGAACATCGGCGCGGCCGTCGAGCTGCTCGAGACCGCGATCGACCTCGACCCGCAGGCGCCCGGGGCCTTCGCGGCGCTCAAGCGCCTGCATCACGGCCAGGCCCGCTGGCGCGAGCTGATCTCGGTGCTCGAGCGCGAAGCGGCGCAGATCTCCGACCCCGACCTGCGGGCGATGGCCTACTACCGGGTCGCGCGGCTGCACTCGGAGCGGCTCGGCAATCGCGACAAGGCGATCGCCGCGCTCGAGCGCTCGGTCGCGGAGAACCCGAAGTACCGGCTCGTCGTCGAGGAGCTGATCCGCCAGTACGGGGCCGCCGACCGCCACGACGCCCAGGTGAAGATGCTCGAGCTGCTGGTCGCCAACATCGACGCGGCGCCCGAGCGGATCTCGATCCTGTTCCAGATCGGCGAGATCCACGAGCTGCGCCTGTTCAACGAGGACGAGGCGATGCGCTGGTACGAGGCCGCCCTCGAGATCGAGCCGACCTTCCGCCCGAGCCTGCGCGCCCTGTCGAAGCTCTACAGCCGGCGCAAGCTGTGGGAGCCGCTGATCCAGATGCTGCACGCGGAGTCGGAGGCCACCGACGACAGCTCGCGCGCGGCCGCGGCCCACACCCGCATGGCCGAGATCTTCGAGGTCCAGCTCGAGGACGCCGAGCAGGCGATCGACCACCACGCCCGCGCCCTCGCGCTCCAGCCCGGCCTCGCCACCCCGTTCAAGGCGCTCACGCGGCTCTACAGCGTCGCCGGGCGCTACCACGAGCTGATCGAGCTGCTCGAGCGCGGCATCGACGAGTCCAGCGACGAGGACCGTCGCATCGCCTATCTGTTTCGCATCGCCGACCTCTACGGCGACTACATGAACGAGCCGGTGCAGGCGGCCCACACCTTCCGGAGGATCCTCAAGCTCGACCCGGACCACCTCGGGGCGATCCACGCGCTGCAGCGCTCCTGCGAGATCGCGGGGCGGTTCAAGGAGCTGGTCGACGCGCTCGAGGCCGAGGCCGCCAAGACCCTCGAGAAGCCGCGCATCGTCGCCTTGCTGGGCCGCGCCGCCGAGATCCTCGACGACAAGCTCGATGACCGCGAGGGCGCGCTCATCCGTTATCGCCGTGCCCTCGAGATCGAGCCGAAGCACGCGCCCTCGCTCGGCGGCCTCGGTCGCCTCTACCACCGCCTCGGCCGCTGGGACGACCTGCTCTCGGTCTACGAGCGCGAGCTGGCGATCACCCCGCCGGGCCGCGCGGCCGTCGCGTTGCTGCACACGATGGGTCGCCTCTGCGAGGACAAGGTCGGCGACGAGCTGCGCGCGGTCGACTGCTACCGCCGCGCGATCGCGATCGATCCCAAACACGGCCCGTCGCTGCACGGCCTCGCCCACCTGCTGCAGCACCGCCGCGCCTACCCCGAGCTGGTCGAGGTGCTCGAGCTCGAGCTGCGCGGCCTCGGAGATCTGAAGTCGCGGGCGCTGACCGCCTACCGGATCGGCCGCGCCTACGAGGAGCACCTCAAGGATCTCAACAAGGCGGTCGTCGCTTATCACAAGGCGACCGAGGCGGTGCCCGAGTATCGCCCCGCGCTCGACGGCCTGGCCCGCGTGCGCGCGACCCAGGAGGCGTGGAGCGGCGTGGTCGAGGATCTGGCGACCGAGGCGGCCACCTCGCACGAGCCCTCCCTGGCGACCGCGGCGCTGCTGCGTGCCGGAGAGATCTTCGCCGAGCAGCTGAACCAGCCGGAGCGGGCGATCGCCGCGTACGAGCGGGTGCTCGAGCGCGACCCCGCCAACATCGCCGCGATGCTGGCCCTCGAGCCGCTGTACCGCCAGCAAGGCCTGTGGAAGTCGCTGGTCGAGCTGTACCTGCGCGAGAGCAAGATCCTGAGCGACGACGGGGCCCGCGTCGCGGTCCTGCGGGAGGTCGCGCACCTCTACGAGCACCAGGCGATGGGCGACACGGAGCAGCTGCGTGCGACCTACTCCGCGATCTTGCAGCGCGCGCCGAGCGACCCGGTGGCCCTCACCGCGCTCGAGCGGCTGGCGCTGGCCGGACGTGACGATCCATTGCTGACCCGCGTCGACGCGCAGCTCGCCAGCGGCGACGACGACCCGGCGCTGATCGGCGCTTATTACACGCGCCTCGGCGAGACCCTCGAGCGCGCCAGCACCATGGCCTCCGCGCTCAAGGCCTACGAGATGGGCCTGGCCCACGACCCCGACAGCCTCGGGGCGATGTACGGCCTCGTCCGCGTGGCGACCGCGCTCGACGACCCGCGCGCGCTGGTCGCCGCCAAGAGCCGCCTGGCGGTCGCGGAGCGCAGCGGCGAGGCAGCCGCCAACCTCCTGGTCGACGCCGCCAAGATCCGCCTGCAGCGCCTCGATGACGCCGAGGGCGCGACGCAGGACCTCGAGTCCGCCCTCGAGCGCTGGCCCGACCATGCCGAGGCCGCGGACATGCTCTACAAGATCCTGCTGATGCTCGACCACGGCGCCCGCCTGGTCGAGAAGCTGTCGCAGGCGGCCGAGTCGGCGCGCTCCACCGAGCGCTCCGGCGCGCTGTGGTTGCGCATCGCCGAGCTCTACGCCGACGAGCTCGGCAACCTCGCGGGCGGCATCAGCGTGCTGCGTCGGGTCCTGCGCGACCGGCCCCAGCACGTGCCGATGCTGATGCTGCTGGCCGACCTCTACAACCGCAACCAGCAGTGGGGCGACGCCGCGGAGACCTACAGCGAGGTCGTGCGCATGTCGAGCAGCGCCGAGGCGCTGTTCAACGCCAACAACAACCTCGCATCGGTGCTCGCCGACCACCTCGGCGACCTCCCGCGCGCGCGCGGCTGCCTCGAGGCCGCCCTGACCATCCGCGCCGACGATCGCGTCACGCTGCTCAAGCTGACCGACATCCAGGCCCGCCTCGGCGACGGCGCGGCCGCGGCCGAGACCGCCCGCCGACTGCTGCGCGCCTCGGCCTCGACCGAGGACCGCGTCGCGTCGATCATTCACCTCGCGACCATCGAGCAGAACCTCGGCCATAACGCCCAGGCGCTCGAGGCCCTGCTCAGCGCCATCATCCTCGAGGGCCCCGACGGCAAGGCCGCCCATCGTTACAAGGCCCTGCTCGAGCAGGAGGACCCCAACTGGGAGCCCTACGAGCAGGCGCTGCTCAAGCACCTGGCGCAGGTCGGCGGCGACGATGCCCGGGTCTGCCGCGCGTACCTCGAGCTGGCGAGCGTGCAGGGCGACCTGCTCGGCCAGGCCGATCGTGCGCTCGCAACGCTCGAGCTGGGCATCACCGAGGTCAAGGACGACATCCCGCTGCGCGTCGAGTACGCCGCGCGCCTGCGCAACGATGGTCGCCTGCCGGATGCGACCACCGCCTACCGCCAGCTGGTCAGCCTCTACCCGGCCAACGCCGAGGGCTGGCGCGGACTGGTGTCGTGCTACGTCGACCGCGGCCGCATGGGCGAGGCGGGCCTGGCCCTCGCGCCGCTGTGTGTGCTCGGGGCGGCCAGCGAGTCGGACATGCGCGCGCTGACGAAGATGACGCCGAGGCCGGCGACCGCGACCCCGAATTCGTTCACGCCCGAGGTCCTGCGCCTCTACAGCGACCGCGGTACCCAGGCGACGGTCGCGGAGAAGTTGCTGCTGGCGATCAACGCCAGCCTCGGCAAGCTCTACCTCGGCGACCTGACGCGCTTCGGCGTCAACCCGAAGGAGAAGATCACCGCGCGCTCCGGCAACCCGCTGCGCACCTTCGTCGACCGCGTCGCCGCGCTGTTCGGCATCCCCGACTACGACCTCTACGTCTATCGCGGCGCCGGCACGGCGGCGACCCTCGAGTTCGGCGCGCTGCCGGTCTTGCTGGTCCCCGCGACCGTGCTGCGCCTCCCGGAGCCGCAGCAGGCCTTCGTGTTCGCGCGCGCGCTCGCCGGGGTGCAGCGCGGCCTGCAGGCGCTGGCCCGCTTCAAGGCCTCCGAGCTGATGCTGATCCTCGCCGCCGCGGCCCGCACATCGGCCCCCAACTACGGCAGCAACCTCGCCGACGGCGCCGCCCTCGACGACCTCCAGCGGCGCATCATCAAGGCCATGGCCCGCAAGGACCGCCAGCTGCTCAACGATGCCTCCGCCGAGTACGCCCAGTCGGCCCCGGTCGACTTCAACGCCTGGTACGCCGACAGCCGCATGTCGGCCATCCGGACCGCGGCGGTCATCGCCGCCGACCTCCCGTCCTGCGTCGCGCTGCTGCGCCAGGAAGATCAGGCCCTGCTTTACCTCGAGGGCGAGGACCTGGTGGTCAACTCGGACATCATCTCCGACCTCATGCGCTACTGGAGCTGCGACCAGGCGATCGAGCTGCGCCGCCGCACCGGCATGCTGACCGGCTGATCACCGCGCCGACGCGCAGCGCACGGACACAGACGCGCGAACGCGGACACGCCGCAGCGCGGGGCCTCCGGGCCCCCGCCACCCAGAACAGCACAGCCGCCGGTGCACCGCAAATTTGGGGCGCGCCCGCGACTCCACTACACAGGAGCCGTGCCCCTGCGTCCCGCGCTCTCCGTGTCCCTCGCGCTCCCCGTGCTGCTCGCGCTGGCCGTCACCGCGTGCGGCGACACCCCGCAGGTCGTGGTCGTGACCCGCGTCGGCGAGTCGGCGATGACGCCGGCGCCGGTCGACAGCCTGGTGCACCGCGCCGAGCTGCTGCGCGCAGATCGCGAGCGTGAGCTCATCGACCCTGCGCTCGAGGCCCTGCTCGGGCCCGTGCCCGACGACGACGCCCCGGCGAAGCCCCGGCGCTCCCGCCGACTCCCGAACCCGGCCGACGAGGCGCCGGAGCGGGCAGGGGAGGCCGAGCCCGAGGCCGGCGAGCCGTTGACCGGGCTGCTGGCTGGCCTTCAGGGCATGTCCGCAGGAACAGGTCTTGAAGGCCAGGTCGCGCTCGCACCGGCGACCGACGCCGCGTCCTTCAACGCGCTGCTGGAGGCCGCCCGCACCGCCCCCGACGACGAGCTCGGCGCGCTCGCCGAGGCACTGACCCGGACTCCGGCCGCGCTGTGGCCCGAGGTCGAGGCGACGCTGCTGGCCGAGCGAAAGGCGCGCAAGCCCGACTACAAGGCGCTGCTGGCGCTGATCGGCGGCGACGTGCCCAACCGCTACGGCCACTTCGAGCTCGGCTGGAAGCGGGCGCACGGCTTCACGGTCAAGCTCTCCGAGGACTGGTACGGCGACCTGCTGGCGCTGCCCTCCGCGCGGGTCAGCAAGCTGTTTCGCGGGATCTACCGCGACTGCGTGGTGACGGCCGCGCTGCTGCGGGCCGCCGCGCAGATCGGCCGCGATCCGGCGCGCACCGACGTGGTCGTCGACGCCCTGCTGGCCGCCGCCTACGTGCACGAGGGCACCTTCCGCGACGAGGTCGGGCGGGCGATCCGCGGCCTCGGCGAGCCCGCGATCCCGGGCCTGCTGCGCCGCTCCCAGACCCCGCCGCTGCCGGTCGACGAGAAGGAGGCCGCCGAGGTCAAGGCCAGCGTCGCCTACCGCAAGGCCGAGTACGCGCGCGTGCAGCTCGACCGCATGGACCGCTTACAGCCGCGCAAGGCGATCGCGGCGGTCCGCGACGACCCGCGCCTGCTCGCCGACCTGCTGGCTGCCTACGGCCTGATCCGCCCCGAGGAGGCCGCGGCCTCGCTGCTCGAGCACGTCGACGCCGCGATCCCGCGGGTCCGCAGCGCCGCGCGCGAATCCTTCCTCGCCTACGTCAGCGGGCGAGCGCCACGCGCCGAACGCAAGACCCTGCGCCTGCTCGGCGGACACACCACCGAGGCTCCCGCGCGCCTGACCCACCGCGACTTCGCCCGCCTGGCGATCCGCGAGCGCATCGTCGCCGAGCAGCCCGATCTGATCGAGCCCGAGTGCCGGCCGATCACCAAGCTCGGCCAGCGTGACACCGAGTGCGAGGCCCAGCCCGAGCGCCTCGCCCGCGCCTACTTCGCGCGCATCGAGGAGCTTCGCCACCGCCGCGAGCAGGCCCAGATCGACGCCGCCCTCGCGCAGACCGACCGCGCCGCGACCGTGGCCATGCTCGACGCGCTGCTCGCCGACAACCCCGAGCTCGGCATGCGCGAGCAGCTGGTGCCCAGCTACGAGGCCGCCGCCGACGAGGCCGAGGCCGCCGGCGAGCTCCAGCGCGCCGCCGGCCTGCTGCGCAAGTCTGCGGCCCTCCTGCACGAGGCGGACCCCGCTCGCGGCCAGCGGCTGCAGCTGCGCGCGCTGCTCGTCGAGGCCGAGATCGAGGCCCTACCCGAACAGGGCCGGGCGATGCTGCTGGCCACCGCCGCGAGCCTCGCCCCCGACGACCCCTCCGTGCAGGCCGCCCAGAGCCGCGTCGCCGCGCGCCCCGCCACCGCCGAGGAGGCCGCCCTGCAG
>NZ_JACCSO010000332.1 GCF_013812955.1 Nannocystis sp.
TCACCACGAGCACGACGGACTACCGCACGCCCTCCCGGCCGCGGACCCCATCCAGGAGAACGACCCCGACATCAAGCGCCACTAAATTCCACCCGACCGTGTCTCAGAGTTGTTGACAGTCACCGGGCGTCGATGACTGCCGAGCTTCGCAAGCTTGAGGTTCGTCTCGAGCGTGCGCGCGACGACAGCGACCTCGTCGGTCATCTCGTCGAGCACAGGGGGCAGGTCGGATTCGAGTACGCGGCCGCGTTCATCAGCGCCGGGCGGTCGATATCACCGCTGAAGCTCCCCTTACAGGCCGGGCTGGTCTGGGCGCCGGCCCAGGGCCGACTCCACGGCGTCTTTGATGACGCACTCCCGGACGGTTGGGGCATGCTCCTGATGGATCGCCACTTCCGGCGCTCGGGGAGCGATCCTCACGGTGTCGGAGCCCTCGACCGCCTCGCGTACCTCGGTTCGCGCACGATGGGTGCGCTGACCTTTCATCCGCCCGCCGACGATCGCCTGGTCATCACCGATCTGCTCGATCTCCAGCGGCTCGCCGACGCCGCCGAGCAGGTGCTCGAGGGCGAGGCGTCGGAGGTCTTGCCGCAGCTCCAGCAGGCCGGCGGTACACCCGGCGGAGCGCGGCCCAAGGTGCTCGTCGCGCTGCGTGGCGACCAGATGCGTGCGGGCGCCGAGCTCCCGCCGGAAGGCCATGAATCCTGGCTGATCAAGTTCAGTGGTTCGCGCGAGCCCGCGGACATGGGGGCGATCGAGCATGTGTATGCCAACCTGGCCCGCCGCGCGGGGATCTCTGTCCCCGAGACCCGCCTATTCACGACCGCGACCGGCCAGCGCTTCTTCGGTGTGCGTCGCTTCGATCGCGTCGGCTCCACGCGCCTCCACATTCACACCCTGGCCGGGCTCCTCAACGCGGATTTTCGCCTGCCGAATCTCGACTACGATCATTTCTTCAGGGTCACCGCACGGCTGACCCGCTCGCAGCTCGAGGTCACGGAGGTCTTTCGGCGGATGTTGTTCAACGTGCTCGCCCACAACCGCGACGACCACGGCAAGAATAGCTCGTACATCATGGACCGGGAGGGGGCCTGGTCGCTCGCCCCGGCCTACGACCTCACCTTCTCTGGCGGGCCCGGTGGCCATCACACCATGGCGATTCACGGCGAGACCTTGCGCCCGACCTGGCGAGACATGCTCGCGCTCGCTCACCCCGCAGGCATCGACTTGCGAGCCGCTGCGGCGGTCCTCGAGCAAGTTCGCGCGGCTGTCCACACCTGGGCCGCCGAGGCCCGGGCGCATGGGATCGATGCGGGCACGATCGCCCGGCAGAGCAAGCGACTCGCCGCGGTCGAGCAGGCGATGCAGCTCCCGAATGGGGTGGTATCACCGCCGCGTCGCACCCGACGCAAGCCCTGAGCTCGGCCAGGCTCCGGTTGGGTCGCGGGGGGGTGGCGACCGTTCGACCCGGGCTTTCGACCGTTCACCCGGATCGCGGGCAGGGCCCGGCTGCGCCCGGCGTACAGGTGCCGGAGCAGACGAACATGTGGAAGCACTGGCGATGTCACTTCGAGACCCAGGCCCTTCGCCCGCTGCCGCCGGCGCCGCAGGACATCCTCGAGATCCCCGCGGCCTGGCGGGCGCCGCTGTGCGCGTCGCTGGCCCGCTTTCAGCTCGGAGAGAGCGGTGAGGGCCGGATCGCGAAGGAGATCGAGCGGGCCGCGCTGCCGGGCATCGACGACGATTACCGGGCGGCGCTCAAGTTGTTCGTGCGCGAGGAGGGCCGACACGCGCGTTTGCTCGCGGGCATGGTGCGCGCGCTCGGGGGCACGCTGCTGCGGGCGAGCTGGAGCGAGCGGCTGTTCGTGGGCGGCCGGCGCTTGCTGGGGCTGCGCCTCAAGCTGCTGGTGCTGCTGGTGGCGGAGGTGGTCGGGCTCGGCTTCTATGCGCTGCTGGCCCGGCGCCTCGGGGCCTGCAGCATCGGCGAGCAGCTGCGGGAGATCGCGGCCGACGAGGGCATGCACCTCGAGTTTCACGCCGACTTCTTTCGCGGGCAGGTCGGCGGGGCCGGGCGCTGGGTGTTTCGCGCGGCCTGGTGGAGCGTGGCCGGCGTGGCCTGCGCGGTGCTGCTGATCGACCATCGACGCACGTTGCGGGCGCTAGCGATCCCGACGACGACGGCGGCCGGGCAGCTGCTGCGGCTGCTCGCGCTGGTCGACCGGCGGGTGCTCGGCGCGCCGCTGAGCCGATATGCGGTGAGCTGAGGCGACATCGGTGATCGTCTCACCGCATGGTCTTCAGGACATGTGGTGATATCGACTGGCATTCAGGAGCTTCGAGGATACCGCGGCATGGCCCTCAGGACCGGCGTGACCGCGTGTCCTGAGGGACCGCGATGATATGCACATGTCCTTCAGGACAGGCCGAGGCGGCGGCGCAGGCGGCGGGCGGCCTGGCGGGAGATCGGGACCAGGCCGCCGTCCTGCATGCGCGCGGTGTAGCCCCCGGTCCCCTGCGGGTCGAGGCAGGCGAGCAGCTCGAGGTTGATCAGCGCGCGCCGGTGCACGCGCTCGAACACGCCGGCGGGCAGCCGCTCCTCGAGGTCCTGTAACGAGAAGTCGGTCAGCAGCGCGCCGCCGCGGGTGTGCAGGGTGACGAGCTCGCCGTCGAAGGTCGCATGCGAGAGCTCGCGCGGGTCGAGCAGGCGGATGCCCTGACGGGTAGTCACCGGCAGGCGCACGAGCTCGGCCGCGGGCGCGCTGGCCTGGGCGCCGAGGCGCCGGCGGGCCCGCAGCAGCGCCTTGCCGAGCCGCACCGCGTCGATCGGCTTGAGCAGGTAGTCGACCGCGCCGAGGTCGAAGGCGGCGAGCGCGTGCTCCTCGTGGGCGGTGATGAAGATGATGTACGGGCCGTCGTCGGGCAGCAGGGCGCCGGCCTCGAGGCCCGTCAGGCCGGGCATGTGGATGTCGAGCAGCACGAGGTCGACCTCCTGCTCGCCGCGCGCGAGGGTGGCGAGCAGCTCCTGGCCGCTGCAGCACTCGCCGACCAGGGTGACCCCGGGCAGCTCGGCGAGCAGGCGGGCGAGCCGGCGGCGGGCGAGCAGCTCATCGTCGGCGATCAGGACCTGCAAGGATGAGGATGGCATGTCTCTTGGGTCAGGTGCGAACAACGGGGTGCTCGCGCGGGAGGGTGAGCGTGGCGAGGGTGCCGTGGTCCGTGGCACGCAGCTCGAGGCGGGCCCGACCAGGGTAGGCGAGGGCGAGGCGCTTGTGCACGGTCGGCAGGCCCTCGCCGCCGTCGCGGGGGCCGCGGTACGGGCCGGGGTTCTCGAGCTCGATGGTCGCGTTCTCGGCGGTGTGGGTGATGCTGAGGCGGATCTGCCCGCGGTGGCCGGCGGCGGGGCCGTGCTTGACCGCGTTCTCGGCGAGCGGGAGCAGCAGCAGCGGCGGGACCTGGAGGTCGCCGGGCTCGCCTTCGAGCAGCAATGAGAACAGGTTCGGGTCGCGGATCAGGTGCAGGGCGAACAGGTCCCGGCACAGCTCGAGCTCGCGGCGCAGCGGCCAGGCGGCCAGCGGCACGCCGGCGAGGATCGTGCGCAGCATCGAGGACAATTGCAAAATGGCCCGCTCGGCGACCTCGCCGTCGGTGCGGCACCACTCGGCGATCGCGTTCAGGGTGTTGAACAGGAAGTGCGGGTCGAGCTGGCCGCGCAGCGCGAGCAGCTGGGCGCGCTCGGCCTCGCGGGCCATCGACTCGGCGCGCGCGCGCTCGCGCTCGAGGCCGGCCTCGAACTCGATGTCGCGGCCGAGGCCCCAGCCGCCGACCCAGAACAGGGCCAGCGAGACGAGCATGCTCTCGCGGCCGGTCATGAAGGTCGCGCCGACGCCGGCGATGCGCGGCACGACCACGCCGAGGAAGGCGACCACGAGCGCGCCGGCGAGTCCGTAGAGCAGCAGGCCGAGCGCGACGCCGTCGCGGGCGGCGAGGCGGCGCCACAGGTAGGGCGCGACCAGAGCGAAGACGAGGCACATCAGCACGCCCAGGGGCATCGCCAGGGGGTCGCGCGAGAGGCTGTGCTGGGCGGCGACCAGCGGCGTGGCGACCAGCGCGATCGGGATCAGCCGCCGCGGGGCGGTCAGCGCGAGCAGGGTGTGGCGAAGCAGGGGATCGGGCGCGGCGCTCATGAGAAGGTGGGACGGGCCAGGGCGCCGCGGCGCTTGCCGACCAGGTTCATCCACGCAGTACGTAGCAGGATGCGGAGGTCGAGCGCGGCGCTGCGGCGCTCAAGGTAGGCCGCGTCGAGCCGGGCCGTCAACGCGGGCCCCTCGGCCAGACACACCTGCGCCAGGCCCGTCAGGCCCGGTAACCCGGCGAAGCGGGCCGCGAACGGCGGATGCTGGGCGGTCAGCCGCGCGGCGTCGGCGGGCGTCAACGGCCGCGGACCGACCAGGCTCATGTCGCCACGCAGCACGTTGAACAGCTGCGGCAGCTCGTCGAGGCCGCGCTGCCGCAACCACCGGCCGAGGCGCGTCGGTCGGCGCAGTTGCGGGTCGGGCTCGCAGGTCATCGTCCGCAGCTTCAGGACCGTGAATTCGCGCCCGCCGACGCCGACGCGCGGCTGGCGAAAGAACACCGGGCGGCCGTCGAGCACCAGGACCGCGAGGGCGAGCAGGCCGACGGCGGCGGCGAACAGCGGCACGAGCGGGAGCAGGAGGGCGAGGTCGAACAGGCGCTTGCCGGTCATGACCGGTCCTCGGTGACGATCCGCAGGTCGAAGAGCGGGACGAAGGCCATGGCGAGCAGCGCGAAGGCGATGCACACGGGCAGCAGGAGCAGCAGGAGCAGCTTGAAGGCGGTCATCGCGGGTCTCCAGGCACAGCCTGCCACGCGATGGGGTGGGGCCCGTTCGGCATCCGGCCGAATGGTCGAGATCGGTGGGTGATCGGTCGGGAGGGCGGGGGTGGATGAAGAGGACGAAGGCGATCGGCCGAGGGGCAAGTGGGTGCGCCAACAGCGTCAACAAAGTTGTTGACGGGCGTTCAGTCTCGCTCTAGATTCCGTCAACAGATTTGTTGTCAACAAATCTGTTGACGGGGGCGCTCATGCAGCAAAAACTCAAGAGAGAGGTCGGGAACTGGGTCAGCGGCGAAAAATTCTGGGGGCGGGAGGTCGAGCTACAGAGCTTCATCGAGCTCCTGGATGAGGGCGCCAACATCCTTTTGACCGCGCCAAGGCGGACGGGCAAGACCAGCCTCATGCGCGAGGTCGCGCGTCGCCTGGAACAACGCGGCAAGGACATCGCCATCTACGTCGACCTCGAGCGCTCGCACTCCCCCGAGGACGCGATCGTTGAGTTGAGCATGGCGACGAAGCCCCACCACTCCGCGTGGGCTCGAGTGCGGGGGGTGTTTGAGAACATCCTCCAACACGCGGAGGAGCTCAAGCTCGACGTCATCACGCTCAAGCTGCGGGATGGTGTGGCCGGCAACTGGGCAGGGAAGGGTGATCGGGTGCTCGACGCCCTCGCCGGGCTGCCGCAGCCGGTGACCCTGTTTCTCGACGAGTTTCCGATCCTCATCAACCGGCTCCTTAAAGATGGCGACTTCAACGTCACCCCCGCGGGACGTGCGTCGGTCGACACGTTCATCTCATGGATCCGGGCAGCCACGCTCAAGCATCAGGGGAAGCTCCGCATCGTCCTCTCCGGCTCGATCGGCCTCGAGCCCGTGCTGCGTCAGGCAGGCCTCAGCGCGACGATCAACACGTTTCGCGCGTTCGAGCTCGATCCCTGGGACGACGAGACGGCGCGTACTTGCCTCGCCGCACTCGCGAAAAATTACGATCTCGATCTACCGCAGGAGGCCGCTGACCGGATGCTGGCGCTGCTCGGGCTCAGCATCCCTCATCACGTCCAGATGTTTTTTGGCCACGTCTATGAGGATTGCAAGAAGCGCTGGGAGAAGGTGGAGGAGGCGCGTAACGCCTGTACGATCGCCGACGTCGAGCGCGTGTATCGCGTCCGGATGCTCGGCCCACGGGGGCACGCCGAGCTCAGCCACTTCGAGGAGCGGCTGCGTAGCGTGCTCGGCCCGCGCATGCAGCCGCTCGCCATCGAGCTGCTCACGGAGGCGGCGCATGGTCATCTGAGCAGCGAGGCCGCGACCATGCTGGTCGAGGACTATCTCCCGGGTGCGGAGCTCCAACACGAGCGGCTGCCGGTCTTGCGTGAGGTACTGGCGATCCTCGAGCACGACGGCTATCTGCGCAGCGAGGAGCTGGGATACGTGTTCGCGTCCAGACTCATCGGCGACTGGTGGAAGGCCCGCTTCGGCTTCGGCTTTGTGCCGGCGGCCAGGCGGAGGAGCTGAGCATGTCGACGCTGCGCCTCAAACACAACCCCTCCCACATGCCGGAGGACGAGCTGATCCGCGGCTTCGTCGTGCGTCAACGCGACCTCGCGGCGATCCTCGAGACGGTCCGTGAGAACACGGGCGCATCGAACCAGCACCTGCTCATCCTCGGGCCGCGGGGGATGGGCAAGACCACTCTGGTCAATCGAGCCGTCGCCGAGATCCGCCGCGACTCAGTGTTGAGCCAGTCCTGGTATCCGATCCTTTTTGATGAAGAGAGCTACACCGTCACCAGCGCGGGTGAACTGTGGCTTCAGGCGCTGGTACACCTCGCGGATCAGACCCAGAGCCGCGAGCTCGATCAGGCCCGGCGCGCGCTCCAGACCGTCACCGACCGTGATCGCCTCCGGGACGCCGCGCTGGCCCGGCTCCTGGAGTTCGCCGACGCGCAAGGGAAGCGGCTGCTGCTGGTCTTCGAGAACATCGACATGATCTTCGATGAGCAGCTGACCGACGATGACGCCTGGGACCTGCGCCATACTTTTCAGAATGAGCCGCGGATCATGGCCCTGGCGACCTCGACGACCCGCCTGGAGTCGTTCCATGACAGCGACAAGCCGCTCTATGAGCTGTTTCGCGAGCATACGCTCGAGCGCCTCGACCTCGAGGAGTGTCGGACCGTCTGGCGCCTGGTCACCGGCGCGGAGCTGCCGCCAAACCAAGCCCGGCCGATCCAGATCTTCACGGGTGGCAACACGCGATTGTTGACGATCCTGGGTACCTTCGCCAAGGACCGATCGTTTCGCGAGCTGATGGACGACTTGGTCGGACTCATCGATGAAAATACGCCCTACTTCAAGGCCAACGTCGAGGCGCTCCCGAAGGAGAGCCGCAAGATCTTCGTTACCCTGGCGGACCTGTGGAGCCCCGCGACCGCCCGGCAAGTGGCCGACCAGATGCGAGGCGATGTCCGGGCCGTCAGCGCCCAGCTCGGCCGCCTCGAACAGCAGGGCATTGTCGAGGTCGCTCGCCGCGTCGACAAGACCATGATGTATCAGGTGTCGGAGCGCATGTATAATCTCTACCGTCTCTTGCGCTCCCGCGGCTCGGCCCGTGTGCGCGCGGTCGTGGAGTTCATTATTGGATACTACGATCAAGACGGCATGCAACGTTTCCTGGCCTCGCTGGCGAGCGAGGCTTGCGACCTCGGCCTCGATCGCCGCGAGGATCACGTGCGGGCTTATTGCGAGCTCATGCGCCGCATTCCCGACCATGAACAGCGCAACGCGGCGATCAACGATGCGCCGCCCCAATTTCGAGAGATCCCGGAGATTGCTCGCCTGCTTCAGGAATTGACCCCCCAGGTGGAAGAAACCACGCTCGATGAATCCGAACTTCGTGCCCGCCTCGAAGACACCCCCGACGACGTCGCGTTGCTTGTTCAGCTTGGGCATGTGTTAAGTGCAAATGGCGCGACCGGTCAGGCGCTTCAGCTTCTTGATCGAGCGCTGGCACTCGACGATGCCTCAGCTGATGTAGTTAATGCTATGGTTTATGTGTTGTATTCAAGTTCAGCGATGACGTCAGAGGTTCGGCTCGATCATCTTCGCAATGTTGTCGCCCGGGCGAGTGGTCCGGCGACCGCAATCGCCTATCCGATACTCGCATTGGCGCTCGCTATGGCCAGTGTCCACGAAGAGGCTCGTGAGATGGCGAACGAAGCGCTCGCTCGCTGTCCCGATGATTCGACGGTAGGGTTCAACGTTGGTTGTGTCTTTGAGGTTCTGGGCGATCGCAACGCCGCAGTCAATGCCTACATGCACGCACTGGACCGGGACCCATCCAGTGGGTACGCGGTCGTGCCTCTGTCTCGCTTGCTTATCGAGGAGGGCAGGATCGACGAGGCCGAGGGGCAGTTGCGACGCTGTCTATCACTTCAGCCGCGGGAACCGGCGGTTTGGATCGCACTGATTGCTCTCCTCAAAGCCGTGAGGAAGGACCCAGGATCGGCGTTGCGTGAGAGCAGGAAGGCTGCGGAGTTCAATCCAGACGACCTTAAAATTGCGCTTGAAATGGGTTTCCTGCTGAATTCTATGGGTCAGCAGTGCGAGGCCGAGCAGGCGTTCCGTCGGATCGTGGTGGATATGCGCTCTGACAAGGGGCTGCGGGGCCTCGTGCTTACATTGATCGACCAAGGAAAAATTGCGGAAGCTCACGGGGAAGTTATGCCGCGACTCGCCACCAGCGAAGATCCAGAGCTCCATCTCGCTGCAGCCGCGGTGTGTCTCGCAGAAAAAAACGCGGATCGCTGCCATGTCCAATTGAGGCGAGTTCTCGAGTTGGACCCTCAAAACATGGAAGCTGCAATGCTCGCTGTCAGCCTGTGCATGGAGGTTGGCGATATCGCGGGAGGGCGAAGAGCGGCGGACGACTTTATCGACAAACATCCGCTTCGCTTGAAGGCCCTGCGCGGCATCAGTTCGTTTGTGCTTTCAAGGGCCGTCGTACCGCTCTACCCGGACGTCGTCGTGTGGGCGCGAGAGATCATTAATGCCAGCCCGAACGGCAGCCATGGCAGCCTTCTCCTCGCTGGAGCCTTGGCTCGTACTCACGCATGGGAAGGGGTCTGGTCGCCGCTCGAGGTCGTGCTGGCCGATGAGCTGTTCGTGCAGCGCCGATTGCGAGATGTCATCGAGCTAGTCTCCCTCGCCGCCGCCTGTGGGCATGCGGTCAGGGCTTCCAGCTTGCTCGCGGCCTCCGCGAGCGCCGCCCGGATGGAGCCGCTCCTGGTCGCCCTTCGGCGGATCGCGGGGGAAGCGACCAATCCTCCGCAGGAGGTCAGCGAGGTCGCTGACGACATCGTTCGCGACATCGAGCGGATGCGCGAGGCGCTTTTGAAAAAAACTCGTGTCGAGTCCTCGCCTGCCGCGCCAGGCGCCGAGCGCCGACGACACAGAAGTACGAGGAAGGGCTCTCGGAACGTCGAGAACGGTTGAGGCTGCGCGGGCGGGATCCGTCAACAGATCTGTTGACAACAGATCTGTCGACGCGGGTTCAGGGCTTGGCTCGCTGTAAGCAACCGCTGGCACCCATCTGGCGGGCGTGGCGGGATTCCGCCACAGCCCAGGGATGAGTCTGGACCATATCACACGGAAGCAGCGGTGGAGCGAGGCTGAGGGTCGGCAGGTCGTCGACGAGTGGCGGCGCAGCGGACTGTCGCCGGCGGACTTTGCCCGGCGGCACGGGCTCGCCGAGGTTCGTCTGTTGCGGTGGCGAGCTCGGCTCGAGGAGCAGGTCGCCCCGGTCGACCCCGTGACGGCGGCGTTCCTGCCGGTGAAGATCAAGGAGCGCGCCGCGCAGGACATGGGCGAGGGCGTGGCGTTGATGCTGGCGAGCGGCGTGGTGATTCGTGTGCCCGTCGGGACATCGCCGGCCTGGGTGGCTCGACTGGTCCAGGCGCTGGAGCACGCGCCGTGCTGACACTTCCACCAAGCACACGCATCTTCATCGCGCGCGAGCCGATCGACAGTATCCGTCCGGCGTGCCGCGTCGTGACATGAGTAGGGGCATGGCGGTACCTCAGCCTCGGAGGTTCGATGTCAAAGAACGAGGAAGGCTTGAGCCTGGTCGAGGGTGGAGCGCTCATCGTGGAGC
>NZ_JACCSO010000334.1 GCF_013812955.1 Nannocystis sp.
CTCGAGGGTTATGCGGCGCTGCGCGAGCTCGGCCGCGTCAGCGCGACGGCCGAGGGCGAGCGCTCGGCGCCGGTGCTGATCGTCGCGCCGACCGGGCCGGGCTTCGGCCTCGGCGGTGACGGAGCCGAGTCGCCCGAGGCGGCGTTGACCGCGGTGCCCGGGCTGCGCGTGATCGTGCTCGGTGACCCGGCCGAGGCGCCGGCGACCTTGCGGGCGGCGGCCAGCTTCGAATACGGCGAGGCGCCGATCCTGCTGCTGTTGCCGCGCGCGCTGGTGCTGCGCGAGCTGCCCGGGTCGGCCAGGGACAGCCTCGGTCGTCCGCTCGGCGCGGCCCGGGTGGTGCGCGAGGGCTCGGCCGTGACGGTTTATGCGATCGGTGCGGCGGTCGACCAGGCCTTCGCTGCGGCGGACCAGACCGGCCTCGAGGTCCGCATCGTCGAGGTCACCGGCCTCGCCCCGCTCGACGAGCCGGGCATCGTCGCGGCGGCGCAGACCGGCAAGCTGGTGGTGGCCCATGCGGGCGGCCGGGCGATCGCCGCGGAGCTGGTCGCCTTGCTCGCCGACCAGGCCATCCTTCACCTCGACGCGCCGGTGCTGCGGGTCGGCGGCGCGGAGGGCCCCTTGACCGGTCGCGGCGAGGACGCCGGCCTGCCGAGCGTAGAGGCGATCGCCGCCGCGATCACGCGGGTGGCCACGTACTGAAGATCGGAGCCGTGCATGCTCGAGTTCAAGCTTCCAGAGATCGGTGAAGGCGTCGTCGAGGGCGAGATCGTCCGCTGGCACAAGCAGCCCGGCGACTTCGTGCAGGCCAACGAGGCCCTCGTCGAGGTCATGACCGACAAGGCCACCATCGAGGTCCCCTCGCCGATCTCCGCGACCCTGCAGCAGATCCTCGCCCAGGTCGGTGACATCTGCGCGGTCGAGCAGGTGATCGCCATTCTCGGGAACGGCGCCGCCCAGGTCGCTGCGCCTCCGGCAGCCGCCGCGCCATCAGTGAGCGCGAGCGCGCCGGCGACGAACGAGCCCGTGCTGGCGACCCCCGCCGCCCGCGCCCTCGCCCGCGAGTCCGGCATCGACCTGCGCTCGCTGCCGCAGGACGAGCGCGGAAGGATCACCAAGGGCGACGTCCTGCGCGCCCGAGATGCTGCCCCGAGTGAGCTGTCCCCGAGGACAGCTCCTGCGAACCTTCCGCCACCGCGCGCGCCCGCTGCATCGCCCGCTGCAGCGCCCGCTGCATCGCCCGCTGCATCGCCGGTCGCAGCTCGCGCCCAGGCCCCCGCGAAGCCCGCGGCGAAGCCCGTGGCGACGGTCGCCGGCGACGAGGAGATCCCGTTTCGGGGCATGCGGCGCAAGATCGCCGAGGGCATGGTCCGCTCGTACACGACCGCGGTGCACTACACCTACGTCGAGCAGATCAACGTCACGCGGCTGGTCCGGCTGCGGGCCGACGCGAAAGCGGCCGCTGCCGAGCAGGGGGTGTCGCTGACCTTTTTGCCCTTCATCGTGAAGGCGGTGGTGCACGCGCTCAAGAAGTTCCCGATCGTCAACGCCGAGCTCGACGAGGCGGGCGGTCGGATCATCGTCAAGAAGCGCTACAACATCGGCGTGGCGGCGGCGACCGACCAGGGCTTGATGGTGCCGGTCGTGCACGGCGCCGACCGGATGAGCATCCTCGACATCGGGCGGGAGATCGCCCGGCTCGGCGAGGCCGCGCGCACGGGCGCCTGCACGCGCGAGGAGCTGACCGGCGGCACCTTCACGGTCTCGAGCCTCGGCCAGATCGGTGGGGTGTTGGCCACCCCGATCATCAACTTCCCGGAGGTCGGCATCATCGGGGTCCACGCGATTCGCAAGGTGCCGATCGTCGACGAGCGTGACAACATCGTCATCGGTCACCTCATGAACCTCTCTGTCTCGCTCGACCACCGCGTGGTCGACGGCTTCGAGGGGGCGAACTTCCTGCAGGAGGTCCGCCGCTTCCTCGAGGACCCGAACCTGCTGTTGCTCGCCGGCATTTGACCTCGGGGCCGGCTCACCGAAGGACGAACCATCATGGCCACGATCAAGAAGAAGGCGCTCATCATCGGTGCGGGCACGGGCGGCTACCCCTGCGCGATCCGTCTCGGTCAGCTCGGCGTCGACGCCATGCTCGTCGAGAAGGACAAGCCCGGCGGCGTGTGCCTCAATTGGGGCTGCATCCCCTCCAAGGCGCTGATCAGCGCGACCAAGCTCTATCACAAGGCCCAGCACGTCAAGGACATGGGCCTCAGCTTCGGGCAGGCCGCGGTCGACATGACCCAGATGCAGGCCTGGAAGTCCGGCATCGTGAAGAAGCTGACCGGCGGCGTGCAGGGCCTGGTGAAGGGCGCGGGCACCCAGTACGTGAACGCGACGGCGACCATCCTCGACGCGCACCGGGTCAAGCTGACCTACGCCGACGGCAAGCCGGAGGACATCGTCGAGGTCGAGCACCTGGTGATCGCCACCGGCTCGGTGCCGATCGAGATCCCCGGCTTCAAGTTCGACCACAAGCGCGTGCTCGACAGCACCTCGGCGCTCGACCTGGCGACGATCCCGAAGCGCATGGTCTGTGTCGGCGGCGGCATCATCGGCCTCGAGCTCGGGCAGACCTTCCAGCGCCTCGGCACCCAGCTGATCGTGCTCGAGGGCCTGCCGCGGATCCTGAACGGCGTCGATCCCGAGTGCGGCGACGTCGTCGCGCGCCAGATCAAGAAGGATGGCGGGCAGATCCACACCGGCGCCAAGGCGCTCGGCTGGGAGGAGCGCGGCGGCGAGGCCATCGTCAAGGCCGAGGTCGGCGGCAAGGTCCAGGAGTTCGCCTGCGACGTCATCCTCGTCGCCGTCGGGCGCCGTCCGGTGACCCAGGGCTTCGGCCTCGACAAGGCCGGCGTGAAGCTCAGCCAGCGCGGCTTCATCGAGGTCGACAATCGCCTGCAGACCAACGTGCCAGGCGTCTACGCCGTCGGCGATGTGGTCGGCCAGCCGATGCTCGCGCACAAGGCGTCGCACGAGGGCGAGGTGCTCGCGGAGGTCATCGCCGGTCGCAAGACCATCAACGACGCGCGGCAGATCCCCAACGTCGTGTTCACGGAGCCGGAGATCGCGTCCTCGGGCCTGACGGTCGAGGAGGCCGAGGCGAAGGGGCTGAAGACCAACATCGGCAAGTTCCCGTTCGCGGTCAGCGGCCGGGCGATGGCGATCGGTGAGACCTCGGGCTTCGTGAAGATCGTGACCGACGCCAAGGATGACCGCGTGCTCGGCGTGCACATCGTCGGCCCCGAGGCGAGCGACCTGATCAACGAGGCGGCCCTGGCGATCGAGATGGGCGCCTTCGCGGAGGACATCGCCCTGACGATCCACCCGCACCCGACCCTCGGCGAGGCCGTGATGGAGGCCGCCAAGCACGCGCTCGGCGAGGCGATCCACATCGGCAACACCCGTCGCACTGCCCACTGAGGTTGGCTGAAGCGGGCCGCCAAACGGCCCGCTGTACTACTTCCGCTGTACTACTTCCGCTGTACTACTTCCGCAGCACGGGCGACGGCAATGACGCAGCCCTCACGCGGGGGCCGTGCTCACGTGACCGGGTGGGTGGGCGAACGCGCTGAGCGGGAAGCGGTAGATCTTGAACGGCAGGCGCGGGGGCTGGCGCATGTGCATCGCGTGCACCACCTCGGACTTGATCACGTAGAGCTCGCCGTCGACCACGGTCGCCGTGGTCAGGCCGGGCTCGGGCGCAGGCGCGTTCTTGACCCGGCCCGCGCTGTAGTTCCTGCCGCTGAAGCGCACCGCCTGCACGCCGCCGTCGTTGACGACGTAGAGCGTCTCGTCGATGAAGGCGATGCCGTCGGCGCCGGTGAATTGACGGTCGCCCGGGATCGCGAAGGGGTCGCCGCTCAGGGCGATCTCCTGGACCGCGCCGCGGACTGTCAGCGGGATGAGGAACAGCTTCGACGGCGAGGTGAAGCCGGCGATCAGGTGCGTGCCGTCCGGAGTGATGTCGATGCCGTTGAGGCCGAACTGGCCCATCGGCGCCGCCATCTGCGGGTCACGCACGAACTCGCTCGAGCTGCGGGTCTCGAGGTCGGCCCGGAAGATGACCGGCTGGAACGAGTCGGTGACGTAGGCGGCGCCTGCGGCGTCGAGGCAGACATCGTTGCAGATGCCGCCGGCGACCAGGGGGAAGTGGTGGAGGAGGGCGCCGGAGTCGACGTCGAACACGCTGACGCCGCCGCGCGGCACGCTGATGTCGGAGCCGCAGACCCACAGTCGTCGCCGCAGGGCATCGACCTTGGCGCCCGAGAATTGCAGCGCGTCGCCCTCGTTCTGATGGAAGAGGGTCTCGACCCCGGTGTCGGCGTCAATCTGGGTGATCTGCCCGCCGAGCAGGCCGGTGGCGAAGAAACGACGCGTCTTCGCATCGAAGGCGACGCCCTCGGGGAGCGACATCGGGCTGCTCAACGTATACACATCACGGATCTCTGACATGACCTGTCCTCGGGGACCTGTGGACACACGAGCGCGTCACTGCACCGACGCGGCCCAACACCTGCGGGCATCATCGAAGGTTCGCACCAGTCGGTCAAGCCGCATCCCTCGCAGACGGGCTCCATATGGGTCACCGCCGTCGCCGCCGGCTCGATGTTGATGCTCGCGCGCCACCTTGATGCTGCTGCTCCCACCTCGCTGCTGCTCCCACCTCGCTGCCGGCGGCCTGACAGTGCCAGCGTCTGCAAAGCACTCTGGTGGTCACAGCCGCGCCACCTTGCGCGCGCCGGCTCGCGCCAGTTCGCGCGGCGATGGTCGGACGACAACGCATCGGCTTGCATCGGCTTGCATCGGGCTGCATCGGGCTGCATCCGGGGCGACCGCTTGAATGTGTCGGCGAGGTTCCCCGAGATGGGTCGGTGCATCGGCATCTTCATGCTGCGATACCGGGTCACGCGGGCGATGCCAGGTGCGCGGGGCGCCGGGACCCGACGGGGTCGCGCGCACGGAACGTCGTGCTGCGCGCTCCCCTACCGGGGGATCGCTCCCCGCGATCGCCCACATCGGCCGCGATCTTGGGGGCCGGCGGACCCGCGCCCGACAAGGCACCGACCGACCCCCGGGGGGTCCCAGGCGCTCCTGGGCGGGAAAGTGCGGGATTTGCCCGCCGCCGCCCCGGCGTGCCACCGCTCGCCGGACGCGGCGGGGCGGGCGATCCCGCCCCGAATCTCGGCCGGCGATGGCGAGGTCGCGGTTGTCCTGGCCGCCTGGTGCGGCGAGCATGGTGCTGGCGCGCGGCGAGACAGCCGTGATCGCTCTCACGAAGTCTGCATTACCATCGGTCTGCACGATCTCCGTTAGGCTCCAACGCTCCGCACAACTCATCGCATGCGAGAAACTGACCCAACTCGTCCGGCACCGGAGCCTGCGCTGGAGCCTGATGCGCTCGCCGAGCCAGCGGCGCCTGTCGTCCCCGGGATCCCCGTCGACGACGACGACATTCTCGCTGACACCTTCGTCGAGGGAGACCTGCCGCCGCTGCCCGTGGAAGCCCTGCAGCCGCCGGACGAGTTCGACGACATGAACCTCGAGGAGTCGGAGCCGGAGCCGCGTCGGGTCACCGCCGCCGACAGCGTCGAGCTCGAGGTCGACGTCGAGCTCGAGGAGCCGGAGGCGGCGCGGGTCCTGGCGCTGGTGAACAGCGAGAGCTCGTTGTCGATGGAGCTGCCGGTGCCGGAGTCGGACGCGCCGAAGGGCCCGTCGAGGCGGACCTCGGCGGCGCAGCTGCGCCACGACCTGCGTACGCCCTTCAACCAGATCATCGGCTACAGCGAGATGTTGATCGAGGACGCGGAGGCCTCGAGCAACGAGTTCGTGCTCGGCAACATCGGTCGGGTGTTGACGGACGCGCAGCAGCTGCTGGCGCTGATCGACGAGATTTTGGACCCGCACGCGCAGCGGCCGAGCCAGGAGCGTCTGAACCGCGACCTGCTGTTCCCGCTGAGCCACCTGCTGTCCCACGTCGAGCGCCTGGTTGCGACCGCCCATCAGCGCGGCCAGGACGAGGTGACGGCCGACATCGAGCGCATCCAGGAGGCGGTCAAGCGCCTCGACGAGATCGTGTCGAGCGGCGCGGTGACCAGGGCGCTGAGCACCACGCGGCAGCCGCTGGAGCCGACGCCGGCGGTGCGCGAGGCGCCGGAGAAGCGGACCCCCGTGCTCGCGCATAGCGACACCGGCAAGATCCTCGTCGTCGACGACAACGAGTCGAACCGGAACATGCTGTCGCGTCGCCTGGAGCGCCAGGGCCACCGGGTCAAGCTGGCCGAGGACGGCAAGCGGGCGCTCGAGATGCTGCGCGAGGAGGACTTCGACCTGGTCCTGCTCGACGTCATGATGCCGGAGATGGACGGCTATCAGGTGCTCGAGCACCTGCACGCCGACGACAAGCTGCGCGGGCTGCCGGTGATCATGATCTCCGCGCTCGACCAGCTCGACACGGTGGTCAAGTCGATCGAGCTCGGCGCCGAGGACTACCTGCCCAAGCCCTTCAACCCGGTGGTGCTGCGGGCCCGCATCGGCGCCTGCCTCGAGAAGAAGCGGCTGCGCGACCGCGAGCGGGCGTACATCAAGAAGCTGCGCTCGGAGCAGGAGCGCAGCGAGCAGCTGCTGCTGAACATTCTCCCGCGGCCGATCGCCGAGCGGCTCAAGGAGGGCCAGCGGACCATCGCCGACGTGTTCCCGGACGTGACGGTGCTGTTCGCCGACCTCGTCGGCTTCACGCGCATGTCGGAGCAGCTGCCGCCGGCCGAGCTGGTGGCGATGCTCAACAAGATCTTCTCGATGTTCGACCAGCTGGCCGAGAAGCACGGGCTGGAGAAGATCAAGACCATCGGCGACGAGTACATGGCCGCGAGCGGCCTGCCGATGCCGCGGCCCGACCACGCCGAGGCGATGGCCGAGATGGCCCTCGACATGCTCGCGGTGATCGAGCGCTTCAACACCAAGCGCAAGAGCGGGGTCCGCATCCGCATCGGCATGAACTGCGGGCCGGTCACCGCCGGCATCATCGGCACCAAGAAGTTCGCGTACGACCTGTGGGGGGACACGGTCAACATCGCCAGCCGCATGGAGAGCCACGGCATCGCCAACGCGATCCAGGTCACCGAGTCGACCTACAAGCGCCTGCGCCACAAGTACGCGTTTCAGCGCCGCGGCATCATCCACGTCAAGGGCAAGGGCGCGCTGTGCACCTACTTCCTGGTCGGCCGCCGTCCGGCGAAGCTCGGCGGCGCGGGCGACAGCAGCCCCTCGCTGGCGGGTGGTGGCTCCGACACCGGCCCCTTGCCGACGATCTCCGCGGCGACCACCGGGCCCGTCGACGACGAGGACCTGAGCCTCGAGTGAAGCTTCGCGGTCCTGAGCCCGCTTGAGTCGGTTCAGAGCGTGACGAGGACCTTGGTCTTCACGGCGGTCTCGCCGGTGGGGTCGACCGTGATCGCCTGATTGATGCCGCCGAGGCCGTCGCCGGCGTCCGGATAGAGCGTGGTCGCCATGTTGCCGTTGCGGTCGAGGATCACGTTGAGCTTATAAGGGCCGGGGTGGATCTGCTCGAGCGTGAGGCTCGCCGAGGTCGCGCCCGCGCTGGCCATCACGCGTAGCGAACGGCTGGCGGTGCAACTGAGCTGGAAGTCGCAGTCGCCGGTCGTCACGATCGCCCAGACCTCCCCGCCCTGCGCCAGCGGCATCGCCCAGCCGACGTCGACCTTCAGCGTCGGCATCGGCGGGAACTCGGCGTCGCTCGCCAGCGGCGTCAGGTCGGACGGGAACGGCTCCGGCAGCGCGCGCGGCTCCTTGCGCACCGCCTCCCAGTACACGTGCTGCGTGCCCTTCACCTTGACGTCGAAGACCAGCGCGTCGGCGCCGCTGAAGGTCCAGCGCGCGTCGATGTAGTCGCAGCCCTGCGCCCCCGTGAAGCAGAACCGCCACGAGTCCTCGCCCTGCTCGACCAGCGCCGTCCGTGAGTCTCGCAGCAGCCCGAGGAAGTAGCCGCCGTTGCGGTAGACCAGCGTCGGCACGCCGCCCGGGGCCTCGACCTCGAAGGCGAAGCGCAGGCTGTTGAGCGGGTCGAGGTCGGCGCGGGCGAACAGCACCTGCCCGGAGGCCGCGCGCAGGTCCATGTTCATCATGTTAAAAGTGCCGAGCGGGGTCATCGACGCCGGTCCGCTCCACAGACCGGCGAGGCGCGGCAGCAGCTCGAGGCCCGCGACCTCGTCGCCGCCGGAGCTCATGTCACCGGAGCTCATGTCGCCGGAGGTCGGGGTCACGTCGGTGCTCGCGCTCGTCGACGCCGCGCCGCTGCTGCCCTCCGCGGCGGGCTCGCCCGCCTCGTTGCACGCAGCGAGGACCAGGCACGAGAGAAGGATCGATCGTGGTGTCAGCATCAGCGTCGCAGGCATAACCGCGTCCATGCGCGCGAGACAAGCGTGTGGTGACGCTGTTCAGCTCTCACCGCGCCGACGCTCGCTTCGGCCAAAGTCATGATGTGTGACACGCCGGAAACTCGAGCGTGTGCAAGTGCTGACGCGCCGGGGGGCAGCACGCAAAATGCAACGATTCGTGACATCCGTACATCGCCGCCCGAATGCAGCCCGGCGCGTCCGGTCGAAATTGCACCGACCTTGGCGTAACTCCTCGGCTTTCTCAAGTTACGCCCGTCTTGCACAATTCGCCGGCCATGGCTCCACGCTCGTCTCGCCGCTCCGCTCGCACATTTCTCGTCGTCTCTCCGCTGGTGCTGGTGGCGCTCGCCTGTACGCCGGTGCCCACGACGCCCACGACCGAGGCGGACGAAGCCAACGGACCGGTGGAGATCCTGGTGCGCACGGTGCCCGATGTCAGCGCCACGCTGACCTTCCCGCCGAAGCCGGAGGGCCGTCACGCGCGACCCGCCCTCGAGATCGCGGGCACCGACGAGACCGACCCGAACACCGGCTTCAGCGTGCAACAGCCGCAGCTCGAGGCGGGCACCGGACAGTTCGAGGTCGAGGGCCGGACCGTGCGGATCGTGTTCAACCGCCCGGTGAAGCTGTCGAAGCCGATCGGGAAGAAGAACAAGCCGGTGCCGGTCGCCGCCGGCGTGGTGACGATCGAGCCGGCCGTCGCGGGCAAGGCGATGTGGACCTCGAACAATGCGCTCGAGTTCACGGCGACCAAGCCCTTCGACCCCGAGCAGACCTACGCGATCACGATCGCCGGCGTCACCACGCTCGACGACGTGAGCCTCGCGCAGCCGTGGGTCGCCAAGTTCACCGCCGAGCCGCGCATCGAGATCGCCGGCAAGGTGATCACCTATCTGCCGGAGCCCGGCGAGCCCGGCATCATCGAGGCGTTCCCGTACTCGGGCACTCGCATCGCCGCGAACGGCACGGCCTCGATCGTGTTCGACCAGCCGGTCACGGTGAAGCAGGCGGCGAAGCTGATCAAACTGTGGACCAACAACGTCCCCGACCATGAGCAGAAGCCGGGCCAGGAGAACGAGGTCGCGATCACGCTGGCGAACGCAAAGAGCGGGCGGCTCCAGGGCCACACCCTGAACCCGCGCCAGATCGTCGAGGTCAAGAGCGCGAGCCCGCTGAGCCAGGGCAGCAGCTACTCCCTGGTCGTCCAGGACGGGCGCCCCGGGCACGACCCCATCACCTACAACTATCAGGTCGCCGGTCCGCTCCAGCTCAAGACGGTCACCTGCGGCTACTCCTACGAGCGCAGCCTGTGCCAGTGGGACGCGCCGCGACTGCGCACCGACGGCCGCGAGGTCGTGATCGAGTACAGCAACCAGCTCGGGCTCGACGACAAGCAGCTGAAGGCGAGCCTGTCGGTCGCGCCGCCGGTGCCGAACCTGAACGTGTGGGGTGGAGGCAGCTGGGACAGCAACGGGCGCATCAGCATCTCGGGCGGCTTCGAGCCCTCGAGCCGGTACACGATCTCGATCCCCGAGCTCAAGGACCGCTACGGCAACACCACGCCGGCGCTGGCCCTCGACGTTCAGACCGCGCCGCTGGCCGCGAGCGTGTCGATGCCGGAGGGCGTGCTGATCCTCGACGGTGAGGCCTCGCGGGCGTTCACGGTCACGACCCGCAACGTCGCCCGCGCGAAGATCCTCGCCTGGCTGGTGCAGGACGACGCCGACGCGCTGAACAAGGCCCGCAACCAGGTCGAGCAGCACGAGACCCCGAGCGAGAAGCCCGCGATCGAGATCCCCTTCAGCCCGGCGGCCAAACAGGACCAGTTCGTCAAGACCTCGGTCGACCTGCTCGCGCACCTCAGCCCCGGCAAGAACTACATCCTCTCGCTGGCCCTCGACGCCCCCGCCTTCGACGCCCTGCCGGTCAAGTACCCCGAGTGGATGAGCGCGTCGCGCAACCCGCTGACGCTGGTCACGCCCGGCGACGAGCGAGCGATCGCGGTGCACACCCACGTCACCCCGGAGGCGACGCTGGTCCACGTCGCGCGCCTGAGCACCGGCGAACCTGTCCCGGGGGTCAGCTTCTCGCTCAACGGCAAGGCCCTCGACGGCCGCACCACCGACGCCAATGGCTTCGCGATCGTGCCGATCGGCGCCAGCCAGGTCGACACCGGCGTGTTGATGGTCAAGGACGGCGAGACGACGCTGCAAGTCCCGCTCAAGCAGGGCAACCGCGACGCGCGGCTGTTCCCGCAGTACGCGGCCGAGACGGCGCCGGCGCTCGGCGACCGGCGGGCGCTGGTGATCACCGACCGGGGGATCTACCGCCCGGGCAGCAAGGTGTTCATCAAGGCCAGCGTGCGCCGCAAGCTCGGCGAGCAGATCGTGCCGCTCGCGGGCACCGCGGTGCGTGTGCGCGTGCTCGGGCCGACCGACGACGAGCTCGCCGACATGGCGCTCGTCACCGATGACATGGGCAGCGTCGCCGGCGAGTACCAGGTCCCCGCCGAGGCCCGCGTCGGGCGCCACCGCATCGAGGTCGCCGAGGCCTCCGACCCGGAGAAGGTCCTGCACGAGCAGGTGATCCAGGTCGCCGAGTTCGAGCCGCCGCGCTTCACCGTCGACGTCGACGCCAGCCTCGCCGCCAGCAACACCCTGCGCGCCAAGGTGCTCGGCAAGTACCTGTTCGGCGCGGCGATGGACAGCGCCACCGTCGAGTGGACCCTCAGCCGCGAGAACGCGAGCTTGCCCGGCGGACCCTTCACCGACGGCGGCTTTCACTTCACCGACGACCGCTACAGCTGGTGGGACGACGAGAAGCCCGAGGGCGAGTGGTCGCGCGCCGGCTCGGGCAAGCTCGGCCCCGACGGCACCCTCGCCGTCGCCCAGAAGCTCGACCTCGGCGGCGCGGTCGGCCCGCAGAAGTTCACCTTCGAGGCCGACGTCGCCGACAGCTCGTACCGCCACATCGCCGGGCGCGGCAGCGTCGTGGTCCACCCCTCGGAGCGCTATGTCGGCCTGAAGATCACGCGGCCCTGGGGCGATGTCGGCGTCGGCGTGCCGGTGCAGCTCGGGGTCATCGACCACGAGGGCCGGCCGGTCGCGGGCGTCGCCGTCACGGCGAAGTTGAACCTGGTCGACTGGAGCTACAGCCGCAAGCCGCAGCGCGGCGGCGGTTATGAGTATCAGTGGCAGCGCACCATCAAGCCGATCGGCAGCTGCCAGACGGTCAGCGCGCGCGAGGCGGTCAGCTGCGACCTGACCCCGACGGAGAACGGCTCCTACGAGGTCATCACGGAGATCGACGGCCGGCGCGGCGGCGTCAGCTCGCTGTGGGCCTGGGGCAGCGACGGCGAGCGCAAGGCGGTGCCGACCCGCGGGCGCACCCTCGACATCATCGCCGACAAGGGCCGCTACGTGCCCGGCGAGACCGCGAAGTTGCTGGTCCAAAATCCGTTCCCCGCGGCGACGGCGATCTTCACGCTCGAGCAGGGCGGGCTGCTGAGCCACCAGGTGCTGCGCCTCGACGAGGCGGCCAAGGTGTTCGAGGTCCCGATCCTGCCCGGCCACGCGCCGCACGTGCACGCGACTATCACACTCCTGCCGATCGGCGGCGGTGACGAGCGCACCGACTGGAAGATCGGCGCGATCCGCATCCCGGTCGCGATGGACAATGTCCGCCTCAACGCCGAGGTGCGCAGCGACAAGACCACCTACGAGCCCGGCGAGGAGGTCACCGTCACCATCGACGTCAAGGACGGCAAGCAGCCGGTCGCCGGCGCCGAGATCGCGCTCGCCGTGGTCGACGAGGGCATCCTCCGCATGACCAACTTCCACGCCGCCGACCCCGCGGCCGCCCTGCGCCCCGGACAGCCGCTGCGCTTCACCGTCAACGACACCCGCGACCGCCTCGCCGCCCTGCTCGAGCACAGCCAGACCGCCGGTGACGGCGCCGGCGACGGCAGCTCGACCACCAGCAACGCCCGCAAGAACTTCGTCCAGACCGCGTACTGGAAGCCCGACCTGCGCAGCGACGGCAAGGGCCGCGCGACCGCGACCTTCAAGCTGCCCGACAACCTGACCCGCTTCCGCATGATGGCGGTCGTGATCGACAAGGCCGGCAAGGGCGTCGGCTCGGAGAGCGAGTTCACGGTGCGCCGTCCGGTGATGATGGTGCCGGTGGTGCCGCGCTTCGCGGCCGTCGGCGACAGCTTCGAGGTCGCGGCGATGTTGCACAACAACACCGACCAGCCGCTCAGCGCGAGGGTGCTGCTGGGCGAGCGCGAGCAGGCGGTGACCGTCAAGGCGCAGGGCCACGAGCGGGTCGGCTTCCCGCTGACGGCCCAGGCCCCGGGCGAGCTCAAGCTCGACTTCTCGGTCAAGGACGCGAGCGACAAGGTCCGCGACGCCGTGCTCGCGAAGATCCCCGTCGACCTGGCCGGCGTCCGCGAACGCCCGCAGATCTCCGGCGCCTTCGTCCATGAGCAGCTGATCAAGATGGAGGTCCCCGACACCGTGCTCGTCGGCACCGGTGACCAGGACTTCGTCACCGTCCAGGCCGGCCAGCACATGTGGCCCGAGCTCGGCGCGCGATTGCAGTTCCTGCTCGACTACCCGCACGGCTGCGTCGAGCAGACCACCTCCGGCCTGCTGCCGCTGCTGGCCGCCAGAGACATCCTGCCGCGCATCGGCTTCACCTTGCTGTCCCCGGAGGAGATCGACAAGCGCATCGACTCCGGCCTGCGTCACCTCGCCACCATGCGCACCAGCAGCGGCGGCCTCGGCTACTGGCCCGGCGACAACACGCCCAACATCTACGGGACCGCCTACGCCGCGCGCGCGGTGGTCGCGGCCAAGCGCGCCGGCATCCGCCTGCCCGACGGCCTGCTCAAGAGCGTCGAGGACTACCTGGTCGAGCGCCTGCTCAGCGACGGCGTCGAGGGCGAGGTGCAGGCCTCGATCGCGCTGAGCCTCGGCGAGCTCGGCAGCCTGCCGGCGAGCAGCGCCGACGCGCTCCACGATCGCCGCGGCGACCAGGGCGTGTTCGGCAAGGCGAGCCTGGCGATCGCCCTCAGCACGCTGCGCGGCCAGGAGGACCGGGTCAAGAGCCTGCTCGCCGAGATCGAGGCCGCCTTCGACGCCGACGGCAAGCTGGTCAAGGACCGCCGCGGCAGCGACTTCTATTACTACGGCTCGGACACCCGCTCGCGCGCGCAGGCGGCGATCGCCCTCGGCCGGCTGCGCCCGGGCACGGTCCTGCACACCAAGCTGGTCCAGCAGCTCGCGGCGGTGAGCGAGTCGTACACCACGCAGGCGACCGCGTTCTCGCTGATGGCGGTGGCCGAGCAGATCCGCGGCCAGTCGCCGGAGGGCGCCCCGTTCACGGTCACGCTCGGCAGCGACACCCTGGTCGCCACCAAGGAGCTGGGCGGCGGCAGCAAGGAGTTCCAGATCCCGCTCGCGCAGCTGCGGGGCGCGAACAAGACGCTCGCGCTGCGCAGCGACAGCAAGGCGGCGCTGGCCTTCATCGTGCGGGGGGCGTGGAAGCGCGAGCTCGACGACGCGCGCGGCCTCACGGCCACCAGCGCCGCCGGCGGCCCGGACATCTATCGGGTGATCACCGACGCGCGCGGCGAGGCCGTCGACCTCAACGCGGTCAAGCCGGGCACCGTGCTGCGCATCGCCCTGCTCGCCGACCTCCCGATCGGCCAGCTCGACTCGAGCGAGATGAACTACCTCGCCGTCACCGACCGCCTGCCCGCGGGCTTCGAGCCGATCCAGCCCGACCTGTGGACGGTGGCCCGCGCGCCCGAGCTCTCCGACAAGCACCCCTTCGCCGACATGTTGCGCTGGGGCGGCAGCGACGCCAGCTTCGTCGAGCTGCGCGACGATCGCGTGCAGGTCTACTTCGACCGGGTCTGGGGCGAGCGGGTGCTCGCGACCTACCTGGTGCGCGCCTCCACGCCCGGCACCTTCGTGCTGCCGCCGGCCGCGGTCGAGTTCATGTACGTCGGCGACAGCCTCGGCTACAGCTCGGCCGGATCTGTGACGGTGAAGTAAAGCGCCGCCGCGGGGCGTTGACACGAGGATGACCGAGCCCGCTTCACCCCGTCCGCGCCGCCTCCGGCGCTGGATGTACCGGCTGTCCCTCGGGACAGCCATCACCGGCGCCCTGACCTGCGGGACCTGGTCGCTGGTGCGCGCGCGGATCGGCGACCCGACCGACCGCCTCGCCGACGACTGGCACGCGGGTCACCGCGTGCTCGACCGCCACGGCCACCTGCTGCGCGAGCTGACCAGCGACACCGGCGTGCGCGGCCAGCCGCTCGAGCTCGAGGCGATCGGCTCGCGCCTGATCCAGGCGACGCTGACCAGCGAGGACGCAAACTTCTTCGCGCACAGCGGCGTCGACGGTCAGGCGATCGCCAGGGCCATGACGCAGAACCTCCGCCACCGGCGCATGGTCTCCGGCGCGAGCACGATCACCCAGCAGCTGGTCAAGCTGCTCGACAGCCGCGGCAGCCCGCGCCTCCGCGGCCTGCTCGAGAAGCTCAGCGAGGCCGCGCGCGCGCAGAACCTCGAGATGGCGCTCACCAAGCCGCAGATCCTTCGCGAGTACCTGAACCGCCTGCCCTACGGTCACGGCCTGGTCGGCCCCGAAGCGGCCGCGCGCGCCTACTTCGGGGTCGCCAGCAAGGACCTCAGCTGGGCCCAGGCGGCCCACCTCGCGGTGCTGCCGCGCGCGCCGTCGTTCCTCGATCCCTACGATCATCCGGATCGCGTCATCCTGCGCCAGCGCGCGCTGCTGGCCGCGCTGCACCAGGCCGGGCACCTGAGCGAGCTCGAGCTGCGGCGCGCGCTCGCCGAGCCGATGGTGCCGAGGCCGCTGGCGCGCCCGTTCCACGCCCCGCACCTGGTC
>NZ_JACCSO010000337.1 GCF_013812955.1 Nannocystis sp.
GCGCAGGCGCGCCGGCCTGTCCGCCGGGACAGGCGCCATCGCGGCCGCCGCCTCCGCCTGCACACCGCTGCCGAGCTCGCGCAGCGCCATCTGGGTCTCGGCGCGCTTCTTACTCGCCGGGTCGCCGCCGTACACCGGGGTCTGTTGCTGCTCCCATTCGGTGTCGATGCGCAGCACCGCGAATCGGGCGGTCTCCACCGTCTCACGGACCGACTCGAGCGTGTCGCACAGCGGCTGCAGGTAGCAGTGGCCGCAGCGGTGCGGCGAGCGGCAGTCGAGGGCCACGCCGCGCTCGAGCAGGTGCGCGTACTCCTCTTTGCGGCCGCGGACCTCGTCGCCGAGCTTGTATGGATCCTGGATCAGATCCTCAAAACCCTCGAGGTGCTGCGGCGGGAAGCGATTGAGCCAGATGTGGATCCCCGGCCGCCGCGCGTACGAGAACGCCTCGAGCAGATAGGGACGCATCTCCTCGAGGTCATAAAACAGCGTCTCTTTGCCCTCGGTGTAGGCGCGGCCGAACGGGATCACGTGCAGCAGGTCGAACTCGCGGACCCCCATGGCCGTGAAGGTCGCGAGCAGCTCCGGCAGCTGGCGCACGTTGCCGCGGTTGACGCAGACGTCGATGTTGATGATCGGCCGCCCGTCCGCGAGCGCCTGCTTGAGGCCGCTGACCTCCTCGTCGAAGGCGCCGCGGGTGCCGACCAATGCGTCGTGGATCTTGGCGTTCGGCCCGTGGATCGAGAACGTGATCTCGCCGAGGCCCGCGTCCAGCGATCGCTGTAAAAAGTCGCCGTACGCGAACATGCGCCCGTTGGTCACGGTCTGGACCTTGCGATAACCGGCGAGCCGACCGAGGCGCACGAAGTCGACGAAGTCGGGGTGAATGGTCGGTTCACCGCCCGACAGGATCAGCCGCTCGGCGCCCTTGCGACGTCCGTCGAGGATCTGCGCCTTGACCTCCTCGCGCGCGCGATTCGTGCCGTCGTGGGTGTGCGCGTCGAGACAGAACACGCAGCGGTCGTTGCAGTCGAAGGTCAGCCGCACCCAGTTGCGACGCTCGTGCGCCGCCTCCTCGTGCTCGCGGATCTTCGGGCCGGCGGCGGGCGTGTGCATCCCGGCCATCCTACGCCCGGATCTAGCTGCCGGGGCCGCCTTCACAGCACCCTCACACCTGCCCGCCTGCCGCCCTCGCCGCCCTCGGTCCGGGCCCGTGGCAGCCGTGATACCCTGCCCTGGATGCTCGCGCCCCGCGTCCTGGTCGTGCACCCGCCGGTCTCGATCGCCCGCGACTTCATCGACTACCCCTACTTCTCCGACCTCGGGGCCGTGCAGCTCGCCGCCGTGCTCGAGCAAAAACTCGGCGCGACCCAGGTCGCCCTCGTCGACGCCCACGCGCTGCCCTCGTCCGGCCTCGAGTGGCGCCCCGACGGCCGCGCCCGCCTCGGCGTCGATCCGGCCGATCTCCTGGGCGCGCTCGCCGGCGAAACCTTCCTCGCCGTCGTCGTCGCCTACACCCCGTTTCATCGCCCGCCGCGCCGCGACGACCTGCTCGCGGCCGTGCTCGCGGACATCCGCACCCGCTGGCCGGCTGCCGCGCTGATCCTCGCCGAGTGTTACCAGTCAGGCCAGCACCACATCACCTTCGCCGGCGACGAGGTCCTGCGCGCGTACCCCGAGATCGATGCCCTGGTGCTGTTCGAGGCCGAACGCACGGTGCCCGCCCTCATCGACGCGCTCA
The DNA here is from genome assembly GCF_013812955.1 of Nannocystis sp. Classification (GTDB taxonomy): domain Bacteria; phylum Myxococcota_A; class Polyangia; order Nannocystales; family Nannocystaceae; genus Nannocystis. Next base: position 1,739 of record NZ_JACCSO010000337.1, read on the forward strand.
TCACTCGCGGTGAGCGACCCACGGGCGTGCACCGCGGTGAGCAGCCCGAGCTCGACGATCTGCCGTCGCCCGCGTGGCACCGCCTCGACCTCGGCGCACTCGCGCGCTTCCACGCCCGCGTGGTCACAGGCCTCGGCCGCGGCGCCTGGGCGTTCCCCATCGACGGCCGCACCCTCCCGCTGGTCACCAGCCGCGGCTGTCCGTTTCGCTGCCTGCACTGCAGCTCGAACCCCGACACAGCGCACGGCGAGCCGAAGCGCCAGCGCCGGCGCTCGCCCGCGAACCTCAGCGCCCTGCTCGAGCGCTACGAGCAGCTCGGCGCGACACGCCTGTACGTGCTCGACGAGCTGGTCAACGTGCACGAGGGCCACTTCGACCACCTCTTGGCCGAGCTCACCCGTCTCGACTTACGCCTCGAGATCCCCAACGGCATGCGCGCCGACTACCTCGAGCCGCGCCACCTCGCCCTGCTCGCGGGTCGCATCACCACCGTCAGCGTCAGCGCCGAGAGCGGCGTACAGCGGGTCGTCGACGAGGTCGTCGGCAAGCGCCTGGACCTACAGGCGATCGTGCGCGCCGCCGAGGCCGCCCACGCCGCAAGAGTCCCGCTGATGATCCACTACATCATCGGCATGCCCGGCGAGTCGGCCGAGGAGGTCAATACCACCCTCGCCTTCGCGCTCGACCTCTGGGACCGCTTCCAGGCCTGGCCCGCGGTCCAGCACGCGACCCCGCTGCCCGGCACTCGCCTGGCCGGCGCGGCCCGATCTTTGCCTGTGCTCTCGGACAGCGACGACGGCGACTGGGGACCACGCTTTCAACGGGCCGCCAGCGCGCTCGGCGGGGTCGCCCCCGAGCTGCTCGCCAAGTTCATGTGGACCTTCGAACAGCGGCTGCGCGCCTCCCAGGGCCCGCAAAAGCTGATCATGAACGTCACCTACGTGTGCAACAACCACTGCACCTTCTGCGCCGTCGGCACGCGCACGCAGATCGACGGCCACCCGACCCGCCAGCGCGAGCAGCTCGAGCACTACCGCCGCCAGGGCGTGCGCCAGGTCGACTTCGACGGCGGTGAACCGACCCTGAACCCCGAGCTCGTGCCGCTGGTCCGCCACGCCCGCACGATCGGCTACGACCGCATCAATGTGACCACCAACGGCCGGCTCTGCGCCTACGAGGCCTTCGCCGCGCGCCTGGTCAACAGCGGCCTGACGACCCTGCTGTTTAGCATCCACGGCCCCGACGCCCGCACCCACGCGCAAAACGTCGGCGTCGCCGAGGCCTTCGAGCAGACCGTGGCCGGCGTCGAGCACTGCGTGCGCCTCGCCCCCGCCGGCGTGGAGCTCGGCATGAACGTCACCATCACGCGCAGCAACGTCGAGCTGCTCGGCGAGCTCGCGCAGCTGGCCTGGGACCTCGGCCTGCCGTGGATGAACCTGCAGTTCTTGACCCCCTTCGGCCGCGCCACCCGCCAGATCGCCCCCGACACCGCGCACGCTGCTGCGCGCGCCGTGGCCGTGATCGACGCCTGGCAGGCGCGCATGAAGTTCCAGGTCATCAACCTCCCGTTCTGCTTCATGCCCGATCACACCCGCTTCCTGCAGGGCGACCTCGCCAAGCTCGAGCGTCACATGGTGTTCGTCAACAACGAGTCGGTGAACCTCGGCCAGTACCTCGCCGAGCGCCGCACCAAAAAACCACAGTGCGCCCCCTGCCCGCACGCCTGCTTCTGCGGCGGTTTTTACGAGCTCGACGACGTGCCCGAACCCCCGTGGCTGATCGCCGCCGAGGACCTCGTGCGCCCGATCGACGATCCCCGCCGCCACGAGTCGGTGCCCGCCGGTTTTCGCGGCCGCATGGCCGACCGCCAGCGCTCCGAGCCCTGAGCCGCTCAGGCCCCGAGCACCGGCAACGTGCGCCGCGCCGGCATCGATGGGACCTGCCCGCGCGCCGTTGCCACTTCGTCGTCGCCGAACACCTCGAGGTAGTCCGGGCGCAGCCCCGGACACAGCGCCTCGAATTCACAACCGCGACAGGCGGGCACCTGCAGCTGCCCCGCGAGCCGACTGTCGCGCAGGTCGAAGCACGCGTCGGGCGTCAGCACCCGCACCCGCGCGGCCCCGGGATCGAAGGCGTGCCCATGATCGGGCCCGAGCAGGCAGCGCGGAACATGCAGCGAGCGCAGCGTCATCGCCTGCGTCCGCGCGACTGCGAACGCCGAAGCCATCACAGGCACCACGTCACGCATGCGCGGCAGCGAAGCGATGTTGTCCGCGTTGCCGTCGGTCAGCGACACGTACCAGAGGTCCACCGCTCGCACCCCGCGCGCGTGCAGCCACACCAGCGCAGCCGGCAGCTTGCGATACGTGTCCTCTTTTAAAATCACATCGACGACCAGCGGCACCCCGGCGGCGAGCACCGCGTCGAGCCCGGCCACCATGCGCGCATGAGCCCCCGCGCTGCGCACCAGCGCGTCATAGGCCTCGGCCTCGTGCGTGTGCACCGAGATATGCACAAGCGTCGCGCCGGCCGCGACCAGCCGCGCCGCGTTGTCGCCCTGCCCGAGCATCAGGCCGTTGGTCTGCACCTTGCGACCGACAAAGCCGAGGCTACGCGCCGCGTCGAGCAAGCCCAGCAGGTCGCCGCGGATCGTCGGCTCACCGCCGGTGAAGGCCACCTCTTCAAAACCATCGTGTCGGGCCTGGCGCATCGCCGCCAGCACCTGCGCGCTCGCCAGCGACCGGCGGCGCATCGCCGGCGTGATCGTGCAGTAGTCACAACCGAGGTTGCAGTCGTAGCCGAGGATGACGTCGAGCAAGCCGGGTGTACTGCTCATGCCGGCGCGCCCTTATGATTAAAATGCCGGTCCCAGCGCAAGAGCTCGGCCAGCAGCGGGGCGCCGAGCGGCGTCGCCCGGGAGTGCAAACGCAGCACCTCTGCGCCCTCGCGGTTGCCGGCGACGATGGCCGCGAGCCGGGCGTGAAACTCCGGATGTCGAGCCCGCGGATCATCGCCCGCGATCATCAGTTCATACAGCCGCGCCACCGGCAAAAACGCGTGCACGGCCAGCAGCACCCCGTGCAGGGGCCGCGGATCGGGTCGCACCGGCGAGGGGTACAGCGGCCAGAACGCATTCTCGAGCAGCGGCCCCTGCTCCAGCAACACCGCCAGCTTGTTGTGCGAGAACTCGTGGATCAAAGCCTCGGTCATCGTCATCGCCTGCGGGTGCAGCGACAGATAGACCGTGCCGATCGCCTCCTGATACGAGGCCGACAGGTGGCGCTGCTCATCGTGACCGACCGGCACGACCTGCTGCAGCACCACATCGATCTCCGCGCGCAGCTCCGGCATCGGCCCGGCGATGATCTCGAGCGCCTCGCGCAGCGCCGCGATCCAGAGCCCCTGCCCCTTGCCCCCGAGGTCGAGCGCATTGCCAGACTTGTCCGGGTGCGCCTCGAGCTGCGCCAGCGGGTTGTTGTCGACCAGCGCCAGCACGAGCGACGGCGTGATCTCGAGATGGCTCGCAGCGCCAGCCGAGGGCCACAGCGCCGTCTCGCGCCCCTGCGCATCAACATGCCGCAGCGACCCTGCCGCGCAGCGCAGCTCCCCCGCGCCCGGCGTGAAGCAGCGACGCGCACCGAGGCAGACGATGCGCGGCGGCGACGGCAGCCGCAGCGGCCCCTGCAACGCCCCCGCGACCGCCAGCTCGCTCGCCAGCGTCGCGCCCAGCTCGAGCAACAGATCCGGCCGGGGCGCCGCGCGAAGGCAACGGATCAGCACGCTCACGGTCGGCCGCCGCAGCGCGCTCCACACGGCCCCCGGATCG
>NZ_JACCSO010000372.1 GCF_013812955.1 Nannocystis sp.
GTCGACGATCGCGTGCGCCAGCTCCTCCGGCACGGCGACAGCAACGCCGTGCTCGCCCAGGTAGGCGACGGCGCGCAGCAGCGTGGCCAGGGCTCGACCGTCCTCCCGCGGGTACAACAACACCGAGCGGACCGGGTCGATAGGGTGGCGGCTCAGCATGAGGACGGGTACGCGGGACTATATCGGGCCCGGTCAATCATCGGGCGCATAGAGATAGCCCTGATGTTGAAACAGGCAGATCTTGCCGCCCTGCTCGCGGCGGGCCCGCTCGAGCGCGGCGTCGACGAGCGCGAGCATGTCCTGGAGGCTGCGCGTGTCCTTGTTGGGGAAGAACGACACCCCGATCGAGACCGAGAAGCCGATCGCGACCTCGCCCCGCTGCGGCCGCCGGGTCTCCCGGGAGATCCGCTCGGCCACCGTCAGGGCCCCGGGGAAGTGGGTGTTGGGCAGCACCAGCAGGAAGCCGCGCTCGTCGATCTTCGCCACCAGGTCGATCTTGCGGACGTTGCCGTCGATGATGCCCCGCAGGCTCGCCACCTGCTCGGCCACCCGCCCCGACTCGGCCGAGGCGTCGACCTCCACCCGCAGACACGCCAGCGGGTCGCTGTAGCGCTCGGCCCGCTCGAACTCCTCCTGCATGCGCCGCCGCAGCTCCTCGCTGCCGAGCTCGACCGGCGCCGCCGGCCCCTCGCCGGCCGCCTCGGCCGCGCCCGGCCGCTCGCCGAAGGCCGCTCGTGTGCGCAGCAGCACCTCGACCCGCGCTCGCAGCTCCTCGGCCTCATAGGGCTTACCCAGATAGTCGTCGGCGCCGCTGCGCAGGCCCTCGACCCGGGCGTTGACGGAGTTGCGGGTGCTGACCATCAGCACCGGCAGGTAGCCGGCCGCCTTGGCTTTGAGGATGCGACAGACCTCGAGCCCGCCGATCTTCGGCATGACCACGTCGAGCACGACCAGGGCGGGACGCTCGCGGCTATAGAGCTCGAGCACCTGCTGTCCGTCGGTCGCCTCGACCACGCTGTACCCAGCATCACCGAGGATCCCACGCGCCGCGGCGCGGTCACTGGCCGAGTCGTCGGCAATGAGGATCTTGACGCCGGGGGGGGTCACGCCGGCCCCAGTATGGCACCCTACCCCGCCGCCGCCCAGAGCCTCCCGGGCCCGGCCGCTCGGGAGATCGCTCGCCGTCGCTCCGGGCACAAAACCACCTCCCCCACCTCACACGCCCCCCACATGTCGTAACTGAGCGCCCCGCGGCCGCGGCCGGCGACCAAAAACCGCAGTCCAGACCCGCGCCGGCCGCTTGACAGCCCCAATCGCCTCGCGTACTCATCCGCTTCCCATGGGTACCCACTACCCCAACCCCGCAGATATCCGCCGTGACTGGCTGCTCGTCGACCTGAACGGTCTGACCGTCGGCCGCGCCGCCAGCCAGATCGCCAACATCCTCCGTGGCAAGCACAAGGCCATCTTCACGCCGCATCTCGACGTGGGCGACTTCGTCGTCTGCATCAATGCGGAGAAGGTCGTCCTGACTGGCACCAAGCTGGATGACAAGGTCTACCGCTTCAACTCCGGGTTCCCCGGCGGCCTCAAGTCGTGCACCGCCCGGGTGATGCTCGGCAAGAAGCCCGAAGAGCTGATCAAGATCGCCGTGCGTCGCATGCTCCCGCGCTCCCCGCTCGGCCGTGCCACGTACGGCAAGCTCAAGGTCTACGCCGGCGGTGAACACCCGCACGTCGCCCAGCAGCCCAAGCCCCACACGCTCGCGCTCTAACGCCCTCAAGATTCTCCAATGGCAAAAGACACCATGAAGTTCTACGCCACCGGCCGTCGCAAGCGCGCGATCGCCCGTGTCTGGCTGTTCCCGGGCGAGGGCAAGATCGTCATCAACAACCGTGATGCCGACGCCTACCTGGCGCGCCCCACCAACATGAAGCTCATCGAGCAGCCGCTCAACGCGACCGGCTCGCGCGAGAAATATGACGTGTGGGCCACCTGCAAGGGCGGCGGCCTGTCCGGCCAGGCCGGTGCCATCCGCCTCGGCATCGCCCGCGCCCTCCTCCGCGTCGCCGCCGAGTTCCGCGACCCGCTCAAGAAGTCCGGGTACCTCACCCGCGACTCCCGCAAGGTCGAGCGCAAGAAGTACGGCCGCGCCGGCGCCCGCGCCCGCTTCCAGTTCAGCAAGCGCTAGTCGCCCCGGCCCGCCACTTCCCAGAAGCGCGGCCAACGAACAGAGACGCAGCCCCACAGGCCGCGTCTCTCTTCATTTAAGCCCCACGCCATCCCGGCAAGAACGCACCCGCGTCGTTCGAGCCCCGCGTCTGTCTTCGTTCGACGGTCGCGTCGAGCGGACCCCACCGCGAGCGAGCATCCTTGCCCGGAGCATCGAGCGTGCGGCGGGCCACCCGTCTCACGCTCGCCAGTCCCGGCCACCCCAAGATCGAAGATCGCGGCGCGACTGGAACACGTCCGCGCAGCCGCGACGAACTAGCGCCGGCGCGGACGCAGCGACGGGTCATCGCGGCGAAACACGATGGTCAGGCCGAGCACGACCAGCCACAGCGCGGCGAGGTGCAGGAACATGAACTCGCCGCCGTAGGCCCGCTTCAAAAACCCGGCGATGATCGGCCCGGCGAGCGTGCCGAGCGCGTACGAGGCGTTGAGCAGCGCATTGGAGCGATTGTAGTCCCGCGGGTCGACGATCAAGCTCTGCAGCGCCAGGCCGAGCGGCCACAGCGGCGCGAGGGCGCCACCGGCGACGAACACCGCCGCCGCGATCAGCGGATAGGACGGCAGGAACACCACGCTCGCGGTGATCAGCGCGCCGATCGTCAGGAGCACGCGCATCATCTTCAGGTGGCCGATGCGGTCGCCGAGGTGACCGACGAAGCCGACGCACACGACCATGCCGATCGAGAAGAACGCGACCATCAGCTTGGTCTCGTCCGCGGCGATGCCCCGCTCCTCGATCAGGAACAGCGGCAGGAACAGCACCAGCGAGGCCTGGAAGTAGCCGTACATGAAGGTCGGCAGACAGGCGGTCTTGATCCGCCAGTACAGCGAGCCCATGCCGAGTCCGGTGCTGGAGCTGGCCGCGACCGGCTCGCCGGTGCCGGTGACCTGCTCGGCGACCTGACCCACGACCGGCGCCGCATGATCAGCATGATCAGCCGGCTCCACATGGTCGGATCCCTCGACCGGCTGGATGTTGCGATCGAGGCGCAGCAGGCCGATAAGGGCGCCGAGCGCCGCGAGCGAGCCGGCGGCGACGAACACGATCCAGTCCGGCCAGAACTTGGTCATCACGTAGGTGATCACCGAGCCCAGGCCATAACCGGCGGCCAGCACGATGCTGTAGAGGCTGGTGACGAAGCCGCGGTTGAGCGACGTGGTCCGCATCAGCAGGATGGTCTCGATCGTGATCCACACGCCGACCGAGAACGCCCCGTCGAAGGCGCGCGCGCCCGCCAGGCCGACGAAGCCGGGCATGAACGGGAACACCGCGACCGCGAGGCCGTAGCCCAGCAGCGAGATCGACAGCACGATGCGCGCGGTCAGCTTGCGGACCAGCATGCCCATCGGCACCGCGCAGGCGGCGATGCCGATCGAGAAGAACGCGGCCATGCCGGCGATGGTCGGCTCGTCGTAGCCGCGCTCGCCCGACAGGTACAGCGAGACGATCGCCAGCACCATGCCATAGGCCACGCCCAGGGTCAGGCACAGGAGATATGCGACCCGGATGTTGTGGTCTTTGAAGATGTCTCGCAAGGGCGGTTTCGCGGGCTACGGATCCGTCACGGAGACGCCGTCACAATCGATGACGACCGGGTCGGGCAACACCTTGACGTCGGCCAGGCGCACCGCTGCGAAGCTCGAGCCCTCGACCGAGCCCACCGGCGGCTCCATCACCTCGCCGGTGACGGTGCCGCAGAACAGGTCGTCGCTCTTGACCTTGCCCGCCATGATCAGGCTGGCGACGATGTTCGCCCCCGTGATCGGGTTCGCCATGCCGGTGACCGACACGATCCCCGCGTCGAGCGTGAAGCCGTTGTCGACGATGTCCAGGTCCTTGAAACACAGCGGCTCGCCGATCGGCTCCCGCGGTATCGTCACCTTGCCCTGCATCAGCGTCAGCGGCTGCAGACAGATCGACAGCACCTGCTTGCCGTCCGTCTCGGTCACCGTATTGGTGGCGATGAACTGCAGCGGCTTGCTGCGGTCGACCGTGGTCGATACCGCCAGCAAGAAGTCGCCGTTGATGTCGAACAGCGCCGGCCCGCCGCTGGTGCCTCCGGTCGTCGGCGTGCCGGTGGTCCCCGGCTCGCTCGTCGTCTCCGCTCCCTCCGAGGCCGACGCGCTCTCGCGGGTCTGATTGACGAAGTCGTTGTACTTGCCCTCCGGGTCCGGGCCGCAGCCCAGCGCCAGCACGAGTCCGCACAGCGCGGCTGCCTGCAGACGAGCTCGCCGAACTCGCCGAGCTTCGTAGTGTTCGACCTGTCGCGCTCGCATCATGGGGTGGCCTTCTCTTTGTTGCACGCCGGGACCGGCTTCCATAGTAGAGTCCCCCGGCCCATTCACTCAAGCGCCGTTTTTCGCCGGCCGTCTCGTCAGCTCTCAGACCTCCCTCAGGAACTCCATGGCCCGTCTGCACCGCTCTGCTCCGCGTCGTGTAATCCCCTTGGCCATGAACGCCGCAGCATCGGCCGCGGCATGCTGGCTCGGGCTCGCTGGTACCGCGCAGGCGTCGGGTCTATCGGCGGCGCGCTTCGGCGGCGAGCATGGCCATCCGACCACGGACAACCCGACGGCCATCTACTACAACCCCGCGGGAATCGCGCTGAAGCCCGGCACCCGGCTCATGCTCGACGTCAACATGGCGTTTCGCTGGGCCAGCTACCAGCGCCCCGAAGCCGCCATGCCGAGCGCCGGCACCCCGCCGGACGGCGTCGACGCGAACTCGGGCACGGCCAAGCTGCAGAACACCCTGATCAGCCCGTTCTTCGGCGCCAGCTCGGACTTCGGCACCAAGATCTTCACGGCTGGCTTCGCCGCTTACTTCCCCTTCGGCGGCCAGGCCGTGTGGGGCCAGAACTCGAAGTACGCCGACAGCAGCAAGTACCCGGGCGCCCACGACGGCGTCCAGCGCTGGTACACCATCGACGGCAAGATCCGCTCGATGTACCTGACCGGCGCCGTCGCCTTCAACATCCCCTCGATCGGCCTCAGCATCGGCGCCACCGGCAGCGCCATCCGCAGCGAGACCGACACCATCCGCGCGCGCAACGGCGACGGCAGCGACGACCTCATCGACCCCACCTTCAACAACATCAAGGAGGGTCGCAGCTGGCTCAAGGCCTCCGGCTGGCAGGGCGGCTTCGGCCTCGGCGTGATCTGGAACTGGCAGCAGCGCCTGTGGATCGGCGCCTCCTATACCAGCCAGCCCAACGTCGTCGGCGGCATGACCCTCAAGGGCAAGCTCAACAACGCCCTGACCACGATGGCCCCCACGGTCGCCAACGCCGAGCTCACCCAGACCCTGCCCGACATCATCCGCCTCGGCTTTCGCGTGCGCCCGAGCGACAAGTGGGAGCTGCGCCTCTTCGCCGACTACACCCGCTGGTCGGTGTTCGACAAGCAGTGTGTGCTCGACGCCGCCGTCGCCGGGCGCAAGTGCAACTTCACCGGCGCCGACAAGGCCCTGGCGGACCCGGAGAGCTTCGGCGGCGACGGCGGCAAGGAGACCAACGGCACCATCCAGCACCTGCCGCGCTTCTGGAAGGACGCCGGCGGCGTGCGTGCCGGCGGCTCCTACTGGGTGATCCCCCAGCTCGAGACCTACGCCGGCCTCGGCTTCGACAGCAGCGCCGTGCGCCCCCAGACCCTCGACGCCGCCCTGATGGACATGAACAAGCTGTCCTTCAGCATCGGCGCCCGCTGGCAGATCGTCCGCCAGTTCGGCATGGCCCTCACCATCTCGGACATCCACTATTTTAAGGTCGATACCAAGGGCAAGAACGTCCTCAACAAGTTCCAGCCCCCGACCCGCCAGGCCGACTCCAACGGCGTCTACAAGCAGAACATCCTGCTCGCCAACCTCTACCTCGACGTCCACTTCTGACGCGCGGGTCGCTCCAACGACACCGCGGCGCGGCTCCAGCCCGCTCCATATCGCCTGCGCCCGCCAGTCCGCGCCGGAGGCGCTCGCACAGGCGCTCACACGCACGCCCGCCGGCTCCTCGGAGGCCGCGCCGTGAATCCACGCGCGGCCGGCCCGTGACGTGAAAGTCACATCACGCCCCCTCCCGTGACCGGGGCCAGATGATGGCACACTGCACGCACGGGCTCGTCCCGTGTGATCTGAACGAACCTTAAGCGAGCACTTCATGAACGACGTCGGCCATCCGCCGTCGCAGCCAGTCCTCGGACCCTTGCGCGCCGTCCTCGGCGCCTTCGGTGCCCTCGCGCTCACCAGCGCGACGGTCCTGGCTGTGACTCACCCGCCCGCAGCCGGGCTTTATCCCCCCGGCCTGCACCAGCTCTACCTCGCCGGTCGCAACCTGAGCCTCGCGCTCGGCGTCAGCCTCCTGGTGGCGATCTGCCAGCGAGTCAGGTTCACGCGCCGCAGCGCCTACGTGCTGCTCGCCGGGCTGTCCTTGCTGATCGGCGCGTCGACGCTGATCTCCGAGGTCCAGAACTTCGCCGAGACCCTGCTGCCGGTCGCGCCGCGGCTCGCCGCGTGGCTGCTCGCGCTGGCCGTGTCGGTGTCCGTCGTCGCCGCCGCCGCGCTCGGCCACCTGCTGGACCGCCCGCGCTGGCGCTGGCTCGCGGTCGCGGCCGGCCTCGCGGTGCTGGCCGTGCACCCCTTCGTGCTCGCCAGCGGCTATCCGGCGGCCCACCTGTTCATGACCGCCGCCGCGCTGGCCCTGATCGCCGGCGCGCTCATCAATGCCCCGTTGCCGCGGCGCTGGCCGCAGCTGACGTCGGCGCTGCCCTGGGCGTTCGCCGCGGCGATCGCCGCCTTCGCGCTGCTGGTCCCGCCGAGCCGCAGCATGCAGGTACAAATGCTGCACCACGAGGAGGACGTGCTCACGCCCCTGCTCGCGCGCCTGAACTTCGGCGAGGCCGAGGCCGACCCCGAGGGCACGGTACCGGCGATCTGGCAGCCCTGGTTCGAGCCCCGCGACCCGTCCGTGGTGATCCCCGCCGCCAAGCCGCCGGCCAAGCCGCCGATCGTGCTGCTGCTGACCATCGACTCGCTGCGGGCCGACGTGCTCGCCACCAAGGAGAACGACAAGCAGCTGCCGAACCTGGCCGCCTTCCGCGACGCCTCGCTGCGCTTCAATTACGCGCACACCCCCGGCAGCCAGACCCTCACGACCCTCACCTCGCTGTTCACCGGCACCTACTACTCGCAGCAGTACTGGACCACGCGCCCGCCCAGCTCCAACCTCTGGCCGCACGCCGACGAGACCCTGCGCTTCCCGGAGATCCTTCGCGACGCCGGGATCCCGACCTTCAACGCCGGCGCGACCTCGTGGATGAGCAACGAGATCGGGATCGTCCGCGGCTTCAGCGAGGACCACTTCGTCCCGCCCAATGGCACCCACTTCACGGTCAGCGCGCTGACCGTGCCGCTGCTGCTCGAGCGCCTCGAGACCGTCGGTGACGGCTCGCTCTTCGCCTTCCTCCACCTGCTCGACGCCCACTATTCGGTGCGACCGCTGGCCCGCTCCAAGCCGCTGGAAGAGCGCTACCTCGCCAACCTCACCTCGGTCGACAAGCGCCTCGGCGAGGTCCTCAAGGCCGTCAAGCGCCTCGGCCTCGAGGATCGCACGTACATCATCATCTCCTCGGACCACGGCGAGGCCTTCGGCGAGCACGACTCCTTCAAGCACAACACCACGCTCTACGAGGAGCTGCTGCGCGTGCCGCTGATGATCCGCGGGCCCAAGATCAAGGCCCGCGCCATCGACGTCCCGGTCTCCCTGATCGACCTGGGACCCACCATCCTCGACCTGTTCGCCCAGCCGACCCCCGGCCACATGATGGGCCAGAGCCTGCTCGGCTTCCTGCGCGGCAAGAACCCCGAGCTCACCCGCCCGATCGGCGCCGAGGGCCGCCTGAAGAAGATGCTGCTGTTCCCCGACGGCATCAAGGCGATCGTCGACGACCGCGAGGGCACCGCCGAGGTCTACGACCTGCGCGCCGACCCCGACGAGCTCATCAACTTGCTCGACGTCGACATCAAGGCCCAGCGCCGCATCGACGTCGTCCGCAAGTTCTTCTCCGTGCACCACCTCCAGCGCGACGGCTACGTCACCCCCTACCGCCGCTGAGCCCCCAAGCCCGGCCCCACCGTCGGGCACCCGGCCACGCCAGGATGCGCGGGCTTACAGCCGGACCGCACCGCACCGTGCGACATCATTCAGGGGCAATCGGTGATGATGCGCTCGACGCCCCAGCTCACCAGCGTCTGCTTGCGCTCCGGGGCGTTGACCGTCCACACCCCGACCTGCAGGCCCTGGTCGTGGTAGCGGCGGACCGTCGCCGGCGTGCACAGGCGATGGTCGATGTGCACCGCCGCGCAATCGAAGGCTTTGGCCCCGCCGACGTGCAAGAACGGCGGGCTCTCGGCGGCGAGCAGCAGCGCGTGCTCATAGGCGCTGCCGGCCGCGCGCGCGGCCAGCAGCATGCGCGGGTCGAAGCTGCTGAGGATCACGCGCGGTCGCCCGGCCAGCAGGCGCACGGTCTCGCGGGCGACCCGCGCCCCGCCGGCCTTGAGCTCGACGTTGAGCCAGCGATCGGTCGGCCACACCGCGAGCAGATCCTCGAGCCGGGGGATCTTGCCGCCGTGCAACAAGGGCACCCGCGAGAGCTCGTCCCAGCTCGTATGCTCGACCCGGTCGTGACGCCCGGCCAGGCGCGCGAGGTCGTCGTCGTGGAACACGATCACCTCGCCGTCGCGGCTCAGCTGGACGTCGAGCTCGACTCCGTCGGCCCCGCGCTCGATCGCGTGCATGAAGGCCGGCAACGTATTCTCGAGGCGGGCGTCGCTGGCTCCGCGGTGGCCGAGGATCATCATGTCGCGCCTGCCCGCCGCTTGGCCCCGAACACCCGGTCCGCGCCGACCACCGCGCGCAGCACCTCGGGCACCACCACGCTGCCGTCGGCCTGCTGATAATTCTCGAAGATCGCCACCAGCGCGCGCGAGCAGGCCACCGCGGTGCCGTTCAGCATGTGCACGAAGCGGGGCTTTTGTTTGGTCCCGTCGGGCGCGCCGGGGCGATAGCGGATCTTGAGCCGCCGCGCCTGGTAATCGGTGCAGTTGCTGGTGCTCGTGATCTCGCCGTACGCGCCGCGCCCCGGCATCCACGCCTCGAGGTCGAACTTACGATATGCCGGCCCGCCGAGGTCGCCGCTGGCGATGTCGACCACCCGATACGGCAGCCCGAGACCCGTGAAGATCTCCTCCTCGATCGCCAGCAGGCGGGCGTGCATCGCCTCGCTCGCGCCCTCGTCGGCGGCCGTGAACGCGAACAGCTCGACCTTGGTGAACTGATGCACCCGGTACAGGCCCTTCGACTCCTGGCCCGCCGAGCCGGCCTCGGTGCGAAAGCAGTGCGACACGCCCGCGAGCAGCAGCGGCAATTGGTCCTCCTCGAGGATCGTGTCCGCCAGCATGCCGCCGAGGGTGATCTCCGCGGTGCCGACCAGGCACAGGTCCGAGTTCGCCACGCTGTAGATCTGCGTCGACTCGCCGCGAGGATTGAAGCCGAGGCCGCGCAAGATCTCCTCACGCGCCAGGTCCGGCGTCACGTGCACCGTGAACCCGTGCCGCCGCGCCGTCTGCAGCGCGTAGTGTTGCAGCGCAAGGTCTAGCAGCACCGCCTCGTTCTTCAGATAATAAAACTTCGGCCCGGCCACCTTGGCCCCCGACGCGAAGTCCACCAGGTCCAGCGCCTCCGCCACCTCGAGGTGATCCCGCGGTGCAAAGCCCTCCGCCTCGAAGTCCCGCGGGGTGCCCACCCGCCGCAGCTCGCGGTGGTCCTCGTCCGCACCCCCACGCGGCGTCTCCGGATGCGTCAGGTTCGGCACCCGGCCCCACCACTCGTCGCGCTCCGCCAGCGCCTTCTCGGTGTCCAGCCCCAGCTGCCGCTCCTCGTCGCGCAAGCGCCGCCCCTCCTCGACCAGCCGCTCGCGCGCCGCCGCCTGCTCCTCCTTCGCCAGCTTGCCGACCGCCTTCATGCCCGCGCTGGTCTCGTTCTGCAGCCGGCGCAGCTCGTCCTGGCGCTGCAGCAGCGCCAGATAGCCGCGGTCCAGCATGGTCAGGCGGCCGACGGTCTTTTCGGCCCAGTCGGGCCCGTCCGCGGGTCCGAGGTCGTCGAACACCCGGGCGCGCCGGTCGGCGAGGTTCTGGGCGATGCGCGGGCTGTCGTCACGGAGCAGCTTGATGTCGAGCATGAGCGGCCGGATGGTACACGCGCGCGCCGCCCGTCGGCACCTGAAGCGAGACCGCCGGCACCCGGAGCGGACCCGTCGGCACCTGGAGCGCACACGCATCCGCCCCCTTGACCCCGGGGACCGGCTCGTCCATGCTCCCGCGCTCCAGGGCCTCCCGGCCCGCTCACTCCTTCAAGATACGAGTTTCGACCATGGGATACGGAGACAACCGCCGCACCGCGAAGATGCGCCAGAAGAAGCGCCAGTCCAAGCTCCAGCTCCGCCTCAAGCGCCGGGCTGTCGAGGTCAAGGCCCAGCGCCAGTCCAGGAACCCGGCCCAGGCCGCCGAGCCGGCCAAGAAGACCAAGCCGAAGAAGGACAAGGCAGCCAAGGCCTGAGTCCAGCACGGCGCCGTCCACCGCGGCTTGACCCCGGTTTAGCCGCGACTGCCACGAGCGCCGCGAGATCTTCACGGCCAGTCTGCCTTCACCGGCGGCTGGCCGTTTGTACTCGTCGCGCCTCATCCCATATCCCGCAGGTTTTTTTGTCGGCTTCTCGCCGCGCGGTAGATCGGTCGAACTGCCCCCCCGAGGTTCGCTCGTGGCTCGACCGCTCCCGCAGATCGCCAGCTTCCTCCTCGCGCTGATCGCCGCCCACGCCAGCCTCGCGGTCGCCGGCCCGCGCACGCACGCCAGCCACGCGAGCCACCCCAACCACCCCAGCATCGCCCTCGCCAGCGACCGCGCGACCGTACCACCTGTACTTTTGGACAGCTCACCTGTCCTTGCAGACAGCCCCGAGCCCCGCACCGCCGACCCGGACGAACCCTGGCCCGGGATCATCGCCGCGCGCCTCGCCACCCTGCGCGCCGAATCAGGCGCCCGCGCGACCACCTACGCGGCCACTTACGCGGCCAATTACGCCCCCCGGCTCGCCGACCTCCACCACCGCCTCGCCGCGGTGGTGCACGCCGCCCGCGGGGCCCGCATCGGCATCCACGTCCGCGACCTCGCCAGCGGGGCCTCCGTCTTCGACCACCACGGCGGCGAGCGCTATAACCCCGCCTCCAACCAGAAGCTCGTCACCGCGATCGCCGCCGTCGAGCTGCTCGGCCCGCATTACCGGTTCACCACCCGCCTGCTGCGCAGCGGCGACGACCTCGTGCTCGTCGGCGAGGGCGACCCGAGCCTGCAGCTCACCGACCTCCACGCCCTCGCCAGCGCGCTGGTGGCCGCCGGGGCGCACCACGGCGCGCGGCGGATCGTCATCGACGACAGCGCCTTCTCGGCCGAGCGTCACGGCCCCGGCTACGCCGCCGGGGGCGAGGGCGTCAGCTACATGGCGCCGAGCGGCGCGCTGTCGCTGGCCTTCAACACCGCGGTCGCCACGATCCGGCCGACCTCTTCCGGCGCGCCGGCCAGCATCGACCTGAGCCCGCCCGGCGCCCACCTGCGCGTCGCGGGCAGCGTGCGCACCGGTCGCGGCCGCCCGCTGCGCATCGACAGCCGCGCGCTCGGCGAGCACACCGTCTTCCTCGTCGACGGGGCGATCGCCGCCGGCCACGCCCCCGTCACCGTGCGCCGCCGCGTCGCCGACCCCGGCCTGTTCACCGGCCACGCCTTCGCCGAGGTCCTGCGCCAGGTCGCCGGCGACGAGGCCCCGCTCCCGGTCGATCGTGGCCTCACCCCCGCCTCCGCGAAGCTCGTCGCCAGCCACGACTCCGCGCCGCTCGCCGAGGTGCTCGGCTCCTCGCTCAAGTTCTCCAACAACTTCACCAGCGAGCAGGTCCTGCGCACGCTCGGCTGGCGCATGTCCGGCGAGCCCGGCTCCTGGGCCCACGGCTGCGCCGCCGTGCTGGCCGCCTGGCAGGCGCTCGGCCAGGACCCCGCCGACCTCGAGTTCGAGAACGGCGCCGGCC